>NZ_JBFUID010000012.1:0-103837 GCF_056402055.1 Pseudomonas sp. P4_C4
CGGCACGTTCAAACTGGAGTTGAAAGGTGCGGACATGTCCACTGGCATTACGCTGCCCGTGTGCAAGGTGATATCGCGCAACCTGGCTGATGAGGTGATAGTTAAATTAAACGGCGTTGCGATACCGGCAACCGGGGCAGATTTCATCGGTGGCGGGGAAGCCCAAACACTCACTTTGGATTACAAGAACGCAGAAATGTTGAGGGGTGTTCCCTTGGCCCTTGACTGGGATCCTGCCTCGGGTCTTGTAACGGGTGATCTTGTTAGCCAGCCGCCTCTTCGCCAGCTATCCACAACCCACAAGTGGGCGCTCACAGGCGCAGCGAAAGATGGAACGTTCAAGTTGAAGTTGTCTAGCGAGGGAGAAGCCACGAGGCTTCTTACGCCGACTAACCGATTATTGGGACGTTATAAGCTGAGGTTCTTGAAGGCGCTTGATGGTGACTACGTGGAATTACCTGTTCCCCCAGCCGTGATAAGACTCCCGGAAGGTTATTATGACGCAGCTGTTCGGGTTACCGGACCGAACGACGCCCCCGTAGCGAATGTTTCATTGACGGTTGATGGCTCCGCTATTCTCTTGCCAACAATGAGCAGAACTGATAGCAGCGGGATATCGTCTGGCCAGCTGATATTACCCCTTGGTGAATATCATCTATCAGCAGTATCGACACTGGGTGGAAAACAGTACATGGGGACGATACGTTTGAATGTGCGGAATTGATAATTTAGTTGCATTTTCGGAAAATGGATAACCATCAATTTTTGCAGGGTTATTGGGGTTGGAGGTGTATCAGGCATTGGAAAATATCGATCCGCAGGATTCACCTAGGTAATTGATCGACGGCAAATAACAAAAGGCAGTCAGAGACTGCCTTTTGTTCATCCAGTGCAGCCGTTCAGGACAAGAACCCCCCATCCACATTCAACGAAACCCCAGTCGTGTAACTCGAAGCATCACTGGCCAAATAAAGCACTGCCCCCGCCATCTCACTCGGATCCGCCACCCGCTTCAGTGGAATCTGCTGTAAAGCAGTGTTCAGAATGGCTTCGTTTTTCACCAGCGCCGAAGCGAATTTGGTATCGGTCAGCCCCGGCAACAACGCATTGCAACGAATCCCGAACTGCGCACATTCCTTGGCAAACACCTTGGTCATGTTGATCACCGCCGCCTTGGTCACCGAGTAGATGCCCTGGAAGATCCCCGGCGAAACGCCGTTGATCGAGGCGACGTTGATGATGCTGCCGCCGCCGTTTTCGCGCATCAGCTTGCCGGCTTCCACCGACATGAAGAAGTAGCCGCGGATGTTCACGTCGACGGTTTTCTGGAAGGCGCTGAGGTCGGTGTCGAGCACGTTGCAGAACTGCGGGTTGGTCGCGGCGTTGTTGACCAGGATGTCGAGGCGGCCGAACTGTTCCTTGATGCCGGCGAAGACCTGGCTGGCCTGTTCCATTTCACCGATGTGGCAGGCGATGGCTTCACCAATGCTACGGCTGGCGCCGGAGACAAACGTGACCCTGCTGTCGAGTCGAGCACTGATTTCATTCCGTACATGACTTTGATAAGAAAGTTGGAGCTTTTATTGCATTTTGTTCTAATTGACCTGTCAGTTATGACAGTTTCCGACACATCGATTTTTCCTGATAGTTAACGGACTGTTTTTTATGTCCATCGCTGAAAAGGAATCGTCGTCATGACCGCCGAACTAAACGCTGTAACCGCTGCAGCAAGCCCTTGGGAACAAGCCACGTTAACCGTCAACGGTAAGGAGGTGAAATGGAACGAACCCATTTTGTTGCACCGTGGGCAGGCAAGCGATGTAACGGTGGAGGCTCCACCGGGAATTGCCAGGGAGCTCAACCTGGGGCTGGCTGAGGGTGGCGGTTTGAACATCGCAGCATCGCCGAGTTTTGGCGATTGGGTGACTCCCGTCGATGGCCAGTTCAAGTGGAAGATTACGCCGGACGCTGGCAAGAGCGGTCGTATCACCCTGGTGTTTTTCAGCAGGGAAGTGCTGGTGTCTTGGGAGCATCGAAGCCTGGTGATTTCGAGCAACCTGGCTGATGAAGCAACTGTGTTGATTGATGGTCGTCCAGTTCCCGAGAACGGGGCAGATTTTCTTTGGGAAAGACCCCGCGAACTGACCTTGGAGGTCGATCCTGATAGTCCTGTCGCGATCCTGCCCATTTCGTTGAATTGGGTTAGCGGTACGGGGGTTGCACGTGATGATCTTGACGTAAGCCCTGAACTGGGGGAGCCACAGACAGAATACAAATGGACCATTACAGGGCGGCCAACTAATACGGGTACCTTCAATATGGCGTTTGTCGCCAAGGATTTGCCTGTGCCACTTTCGCTTGAGTCCTGCAGGCTGGTTGACCGTTTAACGTATAAAGTTTTGATCGACGGTGTGGAGCACAAGCCTGGGGTGGATGTGGCTTATCCGGTCCGGAATAAGTACATGTTGATTACATTGAAACCGGAGGCCGGTTCAAAGAATGATCCTGTATTTTCACTGAAGCGACCTTTCTATCCAGGGACAATCGAACCGACCCCGGGTTTTGGGATTTCTGTGCCAGTAGGTGTTGATGGACATACCTGGCGTGTGTATTTGTCTGGTGATGACAGGCCCTTCATTCTTGAATTTGGTGGAACGCAAACCATTGCATTGAGCATGTATCCGGGCTTTCACAGGTCAGATTTTAGTTTAACGCGTATTACAAGTATTATTGGTGGCAGCACGAGGGTTGTTAAGGTAACGGTACTTGGAGATGGTGAACTAAGACCCAGTTATGTCAGGGTTTCTTGGGAGTTTAATGGAAAAATCTGGCATTCCTTTTCAGGGTTGGATGGTGTATGTACGACGGAGATACCCAGTACCCAGACAGGTCTATTTAGTGCCTGGGTCTATGTTCAAGGGGAGCGTCACTCCGTCCAGCAAATTCGGTTCTGAGCGTTTCGGCCCTTGGTCAACGGTTTATCAACGTTTTCGTGACTGGGGCAATCGCGGGACGTTTGACCAGATGCTCAGACGGCTTCACATCAAGCTGAGCGAGCAAGGGTAAATTGATCTGGAGACTTGGATGATTGACTCCACGGCAGTAAGCGCAACCCGGGCCTCTTCTGGTGCCGGGAAAAAAGGGGGCCTGAAGAACCGCAGATCATGCGCTCGGCCGCAGCCCGGGCGGCCTGACCACCAAGATTCACATGCTGTGCGATGCCAACGGTGTACCCCTGACATTTCTATTGTCGGGCGGACAAGCCAGTGACCCGAACCTGATTAACGTTCAGCCTTGACCTGTTGGTTGGCAAGTGGACCAGTGGAACCCGATTGGCACCGATAGCGTTCCCACGAACGCTATCGTTTTTTTGTCAATCCGGTGAACCGTATCAGGACAGGAAACCCCCATCCACATTCAACGAAACCCCAGTCGTATAACTCGACGCATCACTCGCCAAATAAAGCACCGCCCCCGCCATCTCACTCGGGTCCGCCACCCGTTTCAGCGGAATCTGCGCCAGTGCGGTCTTCAAAATCGCATCGTTCTTCACCAGTGCCGAAGCGAACTTGGTGTCGGTCAGCCCCGGCAACAACGCATTGCAACGAATCCCGAACTGCGCACACTCCTTGGCAAACACCTTGGTCATGTTGATGACCGCCGCCTTGGTCACCGAGTAGATGCCCTGGAAGATCCCCGGCGAGACACCGTTGATCGAGGCGACGTTGATGATGCTGCCGCCACCGTTTTCGCGCATCAGCTTGCCGGCTTCGACCGACATGAAGAAGTAGCCGCGGATGTTCACGTCGACGGTTTTCTGGAAGGCGCTGAGGTCGGTGTCCAGCACGTTGCAGAACTGCGGGTTGGTCGCGGCGTTGTTGACCAGGATGTCGAGGCGGCCGAACTGTTCCTTGATGCCGGCGAAGACCTGGCTGATCTGTTCCATTTCGCCGATGTGGCAGGCGATGGCGGTGGCCTTGCCGCCGGCGGCGATGATCGCGTCGGCTACGTGCTGGCAGCCTTCGAGTTTGCGGCTCGAGACGATTACGTGGGCGCCTTGCTGGGCCAGCAGTTTGGCGATGGCTTCACCGATGCCACGGCTGGCACCGGAGACGAAAGCGATCTTGCCGTCGAGGTCGAACAACTGAGTCTTGGACATTGGGATTCCCTTATAAAAAGTCTTGTTATCGAGTCGAATGCCGGGGTTTTGCTGATGCTGTTTGGTAGGGACGGCTTGCTGCGTTTGGTCAGTAAGCGAGCGTTATCGTTAAAGACCTTCGCGAGCAAGCTCGCTCCTACAGGAGTTCGGTGGATCGGTGGATTGAATAGAATCAGGCTCAGAGGCTGGATTTCTGGATGACTTGCAAGCTCATCTGCTCCAGCAGCTTGTTCATGTGAATGAACTGCGCGAAGCGTTTGTCCTGGGTCTGGCCGTGGTAGAAGCGGTAGTAGATCTGCTGCACGATGCCGGCCAGGCGGAACAGGCCGTAGGTGTAGTAGAAGTCGAAATTGTCGATGCGGATGCCCGAGCGTTCGGCGTAGTAATCGACGAACTCGCGGCGGGTCAACATGCCCGGCGCGTGGCTTGGTTGGCGGCGCATCATCTGCACCGGCGCCGGATCATCGGCTTCGATCCAGTAGGCGAGGGTGTTGCCCAGGTCCATCAGCGGATCGCCCAGGGTGGTCAGTTCCCAGTCGAGCACGCCGATGATCTGCATCGGGTTGTTCGGGTCGAGGATCACGTTGTCGAAGCGGTAGTCGTTGTGCACGATGCTGGAGACCGGATGGTCGGCCGGCATCTTGTCGTTGAGCCAGGCCTTGACCGTTGCCCATTGTGGCGCATCGGGGGTCAGGGCTTTTTCGTAGCGATCGCTCCAGCCTTTGATTTGCCGCGCCACGTAACCTTCGGGTTTGCCCAGGTCGCCCAAGCCGTAGGCGTTGTAGTCGACCCGATGCAGTTCCACGAATTTGTCGATGAAGCTCTTGCACAAGACTTCGGTTTTCGCCGGATCCAGGCCCAGTTCCAGCGGCAGGTCCGAGCGCAGGATGATGCCGTTGACCCGTTCCATGACATAGAACTCGGCACCGATCACCGATTCGTCGGTGCAGTGCACATAGGCTTTCGGGCAGTACGGAAAGCCGTCGCGCAGTTGATTGAGGATGCGGAATTCACGGCCCATGTCGTGGGCCGACTTGGCCTTGTGGCCGAAGGGCGGGCGACGCAGGACGAATTCCTGTTCGGGGTATTCCAGCAAGTAGGTGAGGTTGGAAGCGCCGCCCGGAAACTGGCTGATCCGTGGCAAGCCGCTGAGCCCCGGAATATGGGCCTTGAGGTACGGATCGATCAGGCTGGCATCGAGCTCTTCGCCGGTGCGGATACGGGTGGACTGGTCATTAAGCGCCATGCTTATCCCTTCTGCTTATTCTGGAGGCCTGAAACTATTGGCTAATCTAATGCCCAGACTGCGCACCCACAACCGCGAATGGCTCTTATAGGCGAGCGTGTTGCCGGCCAATCATTGTTTTTGATACAGCTGTTTGAATCGCTGTCACTGGGCGACATGGCTCGTGGCAGGTGGCAAGTCGATCGGCGTCAGCACCGGTTGGCTGGAGAAAAACGCCACGAGGTTCTTGCCCACCAGTTCGACGGTACCTTGGGTGGCTTCCGGGGACAGCCCGGCGACATGGGGCGTGAGGATCACGTTGCTCAGGGTCTTGAGCACATCCGGCACCTTCGGTTCGGTGTCGAATACATCCAGCGCGGCACCGGCGATCCGGCGTTGCTCCAGGGCGCTGATCAGGTCAGCGGTGGCAATCACGCTGGCCCGGGCGATATTGACGATAAACCCCTGGGGACCCAACGCGTTGAGCACCTGGCGATTGACCAGGTGCCTGGTGGCCGGGCCGCCGGGCGTGGCGACGATCAGGAAGTCCGAGGTGCGCGCCAGTTCGGTCGGGGTCGAGCAGAAGGTGTAGGGCGCATCGCTGCGAAGCTGGCGATTGTGGTAACCAATGGTCATGTCGAAACCGGCGCTGGCGCGTTTGGCGATGGCCATGCCGACCGCGCCGAGGCCAAGGATGCCCAGGCGTTTGCCAGCGAGGGAAGGGCGCATGATCTTCGGCCACTCGCCGCGTCGTACGGCAGCATCACAGCGGGGTATGTCGCGCACCAGCGACAGCAGCAGCGCCATGGCATGGTCGGCGACGGACGAGGCGTTGACCCCGGCGCCATTGGTGACGGTGATGCCCCGGTCGGCGGCGGCCTGCAGGTCGACGTGTTCATAGCCGGCGCCGATCACGCAGATGATCTTGAGGTGGGGCAGCGCGGCGATTTCATCGGCATACAGCCCCAATGGGCCACGGGTGAGGACGGCGTCGATCTGTCCGGCGTGCCGGTCGATGGCTTCGGCGCGCTCGGCGGGTGTCGGGGCCAGAATCAGATGGAAGCCCTGATGCTCGAGGATGGGCAGGTAATCATTGATGGTTTCAACCAGTACCAGAACGGTTACGGGCATGCTTGGCTCCCTGTGGGCATCGTAAAATCAGCTCGAGCGGCGCTTTGTTTCGGCGACATGAGGGTGGCACGGGCGGCTTCGAGAATCTCGTCCGAGAGCGGGTCGCCGCGGGTGGCCCGGGACAGCATCAGCGCGCCGAACATCAGCGAATACTGCACCAGCGCCTGCTGCCGTTTGCCGGCTTCGTCCTCTGCGTCCAGCAGCGAGCCGAGGGAATCGAGCAGGTTGTTCAGGCCCTGCATGTAGGTTTGGCGCAAGCCACTTTCGGCGGCCTCGTGGCACATGTCCCCGGCAAAGGCCACCACCGGGCAGCTGTCGCCCGGATGGTCCCGGCTTTCGCGAGACAGGTACGGTTCGACCACGGCGCGGCGGGCGGCGTCCTTGCTGTCATGCTCGGCCACCCGCGCTTGCCAGCGCTGCGCGGCCTGCTCGAAGGCTCTGCCGCTGGCCTCTTGCGCCAGGGCTTCCCTGGATTCGAAGTGCCCGTAGAAACCGCCGTGGGTCAGGCCCGCGGCGGCCATCACATCGACCACACTGATCCCGTGCAAACCGCGTTCGCGAAACAGCCGTGTGGCGGCTTCGACTATGGTCTCGCGGTTGAGATCGGCTTGTTTGCGGGAAACTCGGGGCATGGGGCATTCTCGGGGTTGCAGGTTGAGTATCAGAGGGCGTATTGGGCAATCCCGTTGCCGAACGACCAGTTCTCTTTTTTCACTTCCACCAGATTAATGAAAACGTCCTCCAGGCGCACGGCCAGCTCTGTGTTAAGGCTCTCGGCGATTGTTTTGTAGAGGCGTTGTTTCTGCTCGACGGTCCGGCCTTCGCTCATGGTGATCTGGATTACCACCAGTTGGTCCGTGCGGTTGATGCCCAGATAACCGGGATCAAAGATGAAATGCTGCGCATCGTGTTCGGCGAGTATCTGGAAATTATCGTTCTCCGGCACGCCGATGGTGTTGTGCATGGCGGCATAGATCAGTTGGCCGATGCGCTTGGCGTAGTTGGGGTCCTGATGTTTTTTGATGTCGACGCGAACCAGTGGCATGGGAAGACTCCAGAAGGAATGCAGGTCAGTTAAAAATACATGACGATGGACCTTTATCAAGTGACGGATGCCATCTGGCGATGAAACGTAGCCTCGAAAACACCGCAATTCCTTGTGGGAGCGAGCTTGCTCGCGATAGCGGTGTGTCAGTCAAATAGATGTTGGATGTGCCAAAGCCATCGCGAGCAAGCTCGCTCCCACAGGGGATCTCCCACAGGGGATTTTCGTCTATCTGGTACCACCGTTCCTCACCTAAGCCTTTGCTTCTGTTCACTAATCCTCCAGAATCGCGCCCCTGTTTCGGCCGGACGCCGCCTGTCGGGTATTCCGACGCGTCCAGGCCGGGTGGCAAGTGACCGGAATGTGGAGATCCCACCGGATGAATGATCAGGCCAATAGCGTTAACGAACGCTATGTAGACGCGACACCAGCAACACTGTCGAGCTGGAATCGCCAAGACACCACCTGGATGCTGGGCCTGTTTGGCACGGCGATTGGTGCGGGTACTCTGTTTTTGCCGATCAACGCAGGCCTGGGCGGTTTCTGGCCGCTGCTGATCCTGGCGTTGCTGGCATTCCCGATGACGTTCTACGCACACCGCGGGCTGACCCGTTTCGTACTGTCCGGTCGCGAAGGCGCCGACATCACTGAAGTGGTGGAAGAGCATTTCGGCATCAAGGCCGGTGCCCTGATCACCTTGCTGTACTTCTTCGCCATTTTCCCGATCCTGCTGATCTACAGCGTGGCGCTGACCAACACCGTGGGCAGTTTCCTCGAGCATCAACTGCACATCATGCCGCCACCGCGCGCCGTGCTGTCGCTGGTGCTGATCCTTGGCCTGCTGGCGGTGGTGCGTTGCGGTGAGCAGCTGATCGTCAAGGCCATGAGCCTGATGGTCTACCCGTTCATCGTTGCGCTGCTGTTCCTGGCGGTGTACCTGGTTCCCCACTGGAACGGCGGGATCCTGGCCACCGCCAGCAGCGTGCCGGCACCATCGGCGCTGTTGCATACCCTGTGGCTGGCGATTCCGGTGATGGTGTTCTCGTTCAACCACTCGCCGATCATCTCGGCGTTCGCCGTGGACCAGAAGCGCCGCTATGGGGAGCACGCCGAGGAGCGCAGCTCGCAGATCCTGTCCCGCGCCCACCTGCTGATGGTGGTGATGGTGCTGTTCTTCGTCTTCAGTTGCGTGCTGACCCTGTCGCCAGCGCAACTGGCTGAAGCCAAGGCGCAGAACCTGTCGATCCTGTCGTACCTGGCCAACCACTTCAGCAACCCGACCATCGCCTTTGCGGCGCCGCTGATAGCCTTCGTGGCCATTTCCAAGTCGTTCCTGGGCCACTACATCGGCGCCAGCGAAGGTCTCAAGGGCCTGATCGTCAAGAGCGGCAAGCGTCCATCCGCCAAGAGCCTGGACCGTATGACCGCCGCGTTCATGCTGGTGGTGTGCTGGATCGTCGCCACGCTGAACCCGAGCATCCTCGGCATGATCGAAACCCTGGGTGGCCCGGTGATTGCGGCGATCCTGTTCCTGATGCCGATGTACGCCATCCGCAAGGTGCCGGCGATGGCACGCTATCGCGGTCAGGCGTCCAACGTCTTCGTGACGGCGGTGGGCCTGGTGGCGATTACGGCGCTGATCTACTCGCTGACTGCCTGACGTTAAAGATCAAGAGATCGCAGCCTGCGGCAGCTCCTACAGAGATCGGGTTGACCGATACATCGCAGCGGTTCGCGGCCGGTGTAGGAGCTGCCGAAGGCTGCGATCTTTTGATTTTCAGCTACAGTGGCCGCTGCACGTGATATGTGCAGCGGTTTTTTTTCGCCTGGAGACACCGGATTGTCGAGCGCCCCAAACGCTAATCCCACCGAGCAACCCAATCGCTGGCAGGACCTGTTGGCAGGGTTGTCGATTGCCGGCCTGTTGCTGCCCGAAGCGGTCGCCTATTCAAGCATCGCCGCACTGGCGCCCCAGGCCGGGGTGATCGCCTTGTTCGCCGGGTTGCTGTGTTATGGCCTGTTCGGCACCAGCCGATTTGCGATTGTCTCGGCCACTTCATCTTCCGCCGCCGTGCTGGCCGCCGCGACCGCCACCCTGGCCAATGGCGATCCTGAGCTTCGCTCGACCCTGGCCATCGGCCTGGTGCTGGTGACTGGGGGGTTCTTCTTGCTGGCCGGGCTGTTCAAGCTCGGCAGCGTGACCTCGTTTATCGCCAAACCGGTGCTGCGCGGGTTTGCCTTTGGCCTGGCGCTGACCATTATTTTCAAGCAGGTCGCCAGCGTGGTCGGCGTGCATTTGACCGAGGCCAGCCTGGTGGGTTTTCTGCCGCAATTGCTGGAACAACTGCCGCAATGGAACTGGGCGGCGGCTGGCGTCGGCGCCGTGGCATTGGCCTTGTTATGGCTGTTCGCGCGCTTGCGGCGCCTGCCAGGTGGTTTGTTGGTGGTGGTGATCGGCATTGCGGCGGGGCAGTGGCTGGACCTGCCGGCTTATGGCGTGAAGCTTATCGGCGTGATCGACCTGAGCCTGGAGGTGCCGAAATTGCCGGTACTGCCGTTTGCCGACTGGCTGCGTCTCGGTGAATTGGCGTTCGCCATGGTGATGATTCTGTATGCGGAGTCTTATGGCTCGATCAGTGCCTATGCGCTCAAGCACGGTGATCGCGTCACCTCGAACCGCGACCTGCTTGCGCTGGGGGCATCCAACCTGTTGTCCGGCCTGTTCCACGGCATGCCGGCGGGGGCAGGGTATTCGGCAACGTCGGCCAATGAGGCGGCGGGTGCCACTTCGCGCCTGGCCGGTGTCGTGGCGGCGCTGGTGGTGCTGATCATTGTCGTGACGGTTCTGCCTTACATCGCCCTGACCCCGGAACCGATCCTCGCCGCCATCGTCATCCATGCCCTGGGGCGCGGCTTGAGCCTGCAGCCGCTGGGACGGTATTTCATCTGGCGCCGTGACCGCTTGCTGGTGATCTGCGCCGTGGGTGCGGTGTTGGTGCTGGGGGTGCTGGACGGCTTGCTGGTGGCGGTGGCGATCAGTATGTTGCTGATGCTCAAGCAGATGTCGGCGGCGGATATCCAGATTCTGGGGCGCATCGATGGCGGTCACGACTTTGTCGACCTGCAACGCCACCCAACGGCGCAAGCAGTGTCTGGCGTGATGATTGTGCGGCCGGGGGAAGCGTTGTTCTTTGCCAACGTCGAGCGGATTCTTGGCGGCGCCTTGCGTCTGATCCGGCATTCGCAATCGCCGATTCATACGGTGATTCTCAGTCTTGAGGAATCGCCCGATCTGGATGGCACCAGCATCGAGGCGTTGCAGGAGTTTTTTGTGCGGGTGCATCAGGAAGGCAAACAGCTGATTCTGGCGCGTCTGAAGGACGACGCACAAACGGCGTTGGCGGCGTTGCCGCAGGTGGAGGTTAGCGGGGTGCTGCTGAGTGGGTTTAGCGTGGATGGAGCGGTGCAGCAAGCCCTCAGGCTGAACAAATGACTGTGCTGGCCTCATCGCGGGCAAGCCCCCCAGTGATTTATGTCGTTCACAAAAACCTGTGGGAGCGGGCTTGCCCGCGAAGGCGGTATGTCGGTCACATCGATGTTGGATGTGCCGCCGTCTTCGTCGGAACGCCGCCCGGAGCAGGCTCGTTCCCACCAAAAGCAGGCTGGCCAATTGCGATACCGCGTACCGTCGGCGCCAGAACATGGCCGGTTTGATGCCGACCAACAGTTGATCGGGCCTGTGGGACAGGCGTACCGGGTTGAAATGATTGTGTGATTCGGGATGGTCGTTTGTCGGGCGTATGGCTATGCTCAGCGAGTTTGCCAATCGCCGATGATAACAACCACAGTGAAACCATGAGCCAATCAGACACGCGTGCGACTGTTCTAGCGCTGTATCCGGAAGACTCCCGCGAGGCAGCGGCGTTGCTCAAGCAGGCAGTGCCGCTGATGGTTCGTCACAACATTGCGCCCAACCCGGTGCACTACGCGCTCTGGTACACCTACAGCAAAGGCCAGGAGCCGGAACTCAATCGGCACCTGGACCGGGTGGTCAGCGACTTCGACTATTTCCCGCCGGAGTCGGCCGCCAAACTGTTTCGCGAGTACATCATCCGCGATGAACTGACGGACGCCCGTTCCGGGCAACAGGAAGCGATCAACCTGGTCGACGACATGGAGCGCGATGTTTCGCGCAGCGTGAAGGGCAATCAGAATTTCCAGGCCAACCTTGGCCAATACCTGAAAATGCTCGAAGAGCCCGCCAGCGAGCACTTGCCGAGCATCCTGGTCCAGCTGCAACAGAGCACTCGGCTGATGCAAGGGCAGCAGGAACACTTCCTCGCCCAGTTACAGTCGGCGCAGCATGAAATCAAAAGCCTGCGCGACAAACTGGAGCGCGCCCAACTGGCCGCGACCCTCGATGGCCTGACCGAATTGCTCAACCGCACCACCTTCAATCGCAAGCTCGAGCAGGCGATGAACAACGCGGCGACCGGCGTGGCCCTGGTGATGCTGGATATCGACCACTTCAAGCATTTCAACGACCAGTACGGCCATCCCCTGGGTGACCGCGTGCTTCAGCATGTCGCCCAGGTGTTGCGAGACTCGCTGCCGGCCGAGGCCATTGCCGCGCGTTACGGTGGTGAAGAATTCTGTGTCGTGCTCAAGGATTGCCCGGATCTGGCGGCCGCCGGTGCTTTTGCCGAGCGCCTGCGCCTGAAAATCCAGGCGCTGCGGGTCAAGGCCCGAGGTACTGACACGGTGCTGGACACCATCACCGCGTCGTTCGGCGTGGCTCATGCTCAACCCGGTGACACGCCGGAAACCCTGCTGACCCGTGCCGACGATGCGCTGTATCAGGCCAAGCGCAGCGGGCGTAATCAGGTACGTTAGCCGAGGATGAAGTAGACCTTGCGCACCGGGGTGAGGTTTTCCCAGGTGCCATTGAACCCGCTGGCTACGACGAAAGAATCACCGGGGCCGAACGTGCGCGCAACGCCCTTGGCATCGGTCAGACGCACCGTGCCTTGCAGAATGTGACACAGCTCATCGTAATCGCACTGACAGCGCTCCCGATGCGGTCCCGCCTCCCAGATGCCGGCCACGGCGTTTTTCCCGGGTGCCACAAAGTGCCGCCAACTTTTGCTGCGATAAGGCGCGTCGACCACGGCCGGGTCGTTGATTTCAGTTTCACGGGGGGCAAGGTCGCTGGCGAAGTCGAGGACATGCCGGGGCAGGGCTGTGGACATGGTGGTCTCCGGATCAGGAATCGAAGCCGATGCCAAAGGCATCGAAGGACTTGAGCAGCCAGTCGCGGTGACCGTCGCGGTCTTCGCGCGCCAGTGAGCGTTGGGCCAGTTTCACCCCGACGTAACGCAAGGGTTCGGGCGGAAAGCGGAATGGCGCCTTGGAGGTCATCAGCAGCTCGGTGCGTTCGGTGCGCTCGCCGGCCAGCAGGTCGAGCATGTTCAGTGCGGCGAAGCGGCTGGCGGACACCCCTTGCCCGGTGAAGCCCAAGGCATAGGCGACGCGGCCCTGGTGCTCGCAACCGGTGAACATCGTGGTGCGTGCGGAGGTGTCGATGATGCCGCCCCAGGCATGGCTGAAACGCACATCGCCCATGGCCGGGAAGGTCTGTTGGAATTGTTCGGCGAGGCGCTGGAAGCTTTGCGGGCGCTGGGTCAGTGCCTCGTCGCGGCGTCCGCCGAAATGGTAGATGGCATCAAAGCCGGCCCAGAGAATGCGGTTGTCGGCGGTCTTGCGCAGGTAGTGGAACCGGTTGCCGGCGTCGGCGATGCCGTAGCGGCCGGTCCAGCCGATGGCTTGCAGCTGCGCATCGCTCAAGGGTTCGCTGACCAGGCTGTAGTCGTAGACCGGGATCACGCTCGATGCCAGATGGCCGAGCAGCGGCGGGGCGATGTTGGTGGCGAGGGCGATTTTCCCGGCGCTGACTTCGCCGTCGGCAGTGCGCAGGCGCAGGCTGTCGTTGCGGGCATCCAGTTGCAGGACCGGGCTGTTTTCGAACAGTTGAATCCCTTGTTCAAGGCAGACGCGGCGCAGTTCGGTGGCCATTTTCGCCGGGTTGAGCAGGGCGTAATTGGGCTCGAACAGGCCCGCCGCATACGCCGGGGAGTCGAGTTTCTGTGCCAGATCGCTGCCTTCCAGCCACTGGCAGTCAATACCGAACTGCGCATAGTTGCGCTGCATCGAGCGCAACCCGTCGATCTGCCACGGTTGGCTGGCGACGTTGAGTTTGCCCTGGCGTTCGAACTCGACGTGCATGCCAAAGCGTTGCAGGTCGGCGGCCAGTTCATCAAGGTTCTGCCGGCCGAGGCGGATCAGTTGCTGTGCTTCATCCGGCCAGCGCTTGAGCGCGTTGGACACCCCATGGGAAATGCTCGGTGCGCAGAAACCGCCATTGCGCCCGCTGGCCTCGCCGCCGCAGCGTCGCGCCTCGATGATCGCGATGCTCAGCCCGGGGTTGCGCTGGCGCGCCAGTAACGCCGTCCACAATCCAGTAAATCCACCACCGACCACTGCCAGGTCGCATTGCAGCGTGCCGGTGACGGAAGGTGCAGCGGGCGGTGGGGTGACAGTGTCCTGCCAAAAAGGATGGGGCAGGACATGGTCGAGGGAATCGAGACGCGGTGGGGCCTTCATGCTGAAACTCCGGCGGTGTGTCGGGCAGCGACGATTGCGTTCGGTTGCCCGACGGGTTTTTGTTGTTTTGGCTAGAGATCAAGAATGGCGCGCGCGGCAATGTCGGTGCCGCGGGTCGCCTGCATGCGTTCGCTGAACGCTATGAGGCGTTGTTTCATCGGTTTATCCGCCAGCAGCTGTTCGAGGGCGGCGGGCAGGGCGGCCAGGGGATCGGCAAAGCGCGGCAGATAGCGGCCGACACCGACTTCCTCGGCGCGGGCGGCATTGTCGTGGCCGTCCCAGCAATACGGAATGATCAGCGACGGCAAGCCGAAATACAGCGCCTCGCAGAAGCTGTTGTTGCCACCGTGGTGGATGAACACATCGCATTCCTTGAGCACCGCCGGCTGGGCAAACCAGCTGTCGAGGTACACGTTGTCCGGCACGGTGGTGTACATGTCGCGGTAGGCACCGACGTTGACCAGGAAACGGTACGGCAAGGTTTCGATAGTGTTGATCAGGCGTTTCATCATCCCGGTGTCGGCCGCGCCGAGGCTGCCGAAGCTGAGGTAGATCAGCGGCGCGTCGTTGTGCCGTGGAAAGTCCGGGACGATGTACGGCGCTTCCCGTCGTACGCAGCCGTCGAGGTAGACGTAGCGCTGCGGGTCGAGCGGTTGCTGGCGTTCATAGCGCACTGGCGTCGGCGACAGCAGCAGGTTCAGCCATGGCGAGTCAGTGAGGAACTGCCCTGCAGGACACGGCGCCGTATTGTTGCTCAGGAGAAACTGCGAAAAGCGTTCATGGGCCGGTGCGACGGCTTTGAGGTAATGCTCGGAGTAACGCTCGCAGGCCTTCGTGTCACTGGCCAGGCATCCGGACAGGTACGGCGGGACGGCCGCATCCGGCAGCTCGGTTTCAGCGCAGGACACCATCCGCACCCACGGGCAACCGGCGTTGGCAATGGCCGGGAACATCACCACGTTGTCGAGCACGATCACGTCGGGCTTGAGGCGGCCGAGCAACTGCTGCAAGGGTTTTTCCGCTTCGATGGCGGTGTCGGTGATGGCTTCCCAGGCCGGCGCCACGTAGCTGTCGATCTGCGCCAGCGGGGTCTGGTCGAAGTAGGGAATGCTGCGCTCGATGAAGCGCTCCCAGTAGTGCTGGTGTTCCGCCGCCGACAACGGGCTCACTTGCGGAATCGGGTATTCATCGAAACCGTATTCGGCGAACAACCCCTGGAAATGTTCATGGCAGATGAACACCGGCCTGGCGCCCAGTTCGCGCAGCGACTGGGCGATACCAATGCAGTTCAGGGCCGCGCCGAAACTGGCTTCCGGAAACAGGGCGATCAGTTTTTGTTTTTGCATGGCGAGGGACTGTCCATGGCGGGTCAGCCCCGCCGCTCCTGAAGGTGTTTTGGATGCTGTCTTATTTTCAAAAAAAAATCATCATGTTTTTACGTGATGATTAGCGACGCCCGAACAGATGACTTTGCGGGATGCCACGGTTGGCGGTTTGCGGGCGTTGCGCGGCGCTCAGGCGCAGGTGCAGGCGCAGCAGGTCGGCGGCGATCTCCATCTGCCCGCGTTCGATCTGCGCGATGATCTGCAGGTGTTCGCGCAGCGCCTCCTGCAGGCGGTGCACGCTCACCGATGGCAGCAGGTTCGGCAAGCGGCGCAGGCCCTGGTGTTGGAGCAGGGCGTCGCTGATGAAGCGGTTGCCGCAGCTTTGGGCCAGCAGTTCGTGGAAGCTGATGTCCAGTTCGCGAAACTGCTGGATATCGAAGTCTTCCACCGGGCTTGAGAGCAGGCTTTGCGTGGCGCTACGCAACAGCGCCAGGCGTTGCGGGTCGGCATTGAAGCTCGGGCTGAGCAAGGCTTCGGGCTCGAGAATCAGGCGGAACTTCAGGCTTTCTTCCAGAGCGGCCAGGCTGTTCAGCGACGGACGAAACAGCCAGGACTGGCCGGGGCCGCGCTCGATGGCCTGGCTTTCGCTCAATTGCTGCAGGGCCTTTTGCGCCGCTGGCCGGCCGATGTCGTAGCGGCGCATCAGTTCGCTGATGCTGATGCTGTCGCCCAGGCGCCCGGCCATGCGATCGCGCAGTACCGAGGCAGCCAGTTCTTCTTCCTCGGCTTGCGGCAGGGTGGCGTTGAATGCCTGGCCTGTCGGCGATGCCAGCAATCGGTAACCCTTGCCGGCTTCATGGCTCAGCAGGTTTTCTTCCAGCAGCACTTTCAGCGCGCCGCGAATCAGCGTGCGCGAGACCTGGAACGTGCGGGCCAGGGCCTGTTCGGCCACCGGGTCGCCGGCCATCAGGCCGCTTTCCTGAGTGTGCTCGAGGATGCGCCGGGCCAGTTCCAGGTGATTGGTGCGCGGTTTTTTTTCGGCTGTCGTGCTCAAGCGTCTGTTCTCGTGGTGATCCGCTGTCGGGCTCGGTTGCTCATCTTATGTCATGCGCCGGTCAGTCGTCAGGCCGGAAAAAAGCGTTGACATCTTTTGATACTGGTCCTAATTTCTAAAAAAAAACACCAGCAATCGTTTCTCGTTTTGCCGTACTGCCTTCGAACACAACAATAAACAATCGTCGGGTGAGTATTTATGAGCAAGCTGAATGATCTTCTGTGCGTGGGGTTGGCCGTTTCCCTGGCGATCGCTTCACAGGCTGCAAGTGCGAAAGACATGGTGATTTCCATCTGGGACGGCTACATGGCTCCGGATGCGCTGGAGAAGTTCAAGGTTGCCAGCGGTGTGGACGTCGACAAGGCGCTGCACGCCACCAACGAAGAAATCATGGGCAAGCTGATGGCGTCCGGTGGTGAAGGGTATGACGTGGTGTTCGTCTCCTCGCCTTTCGCCGAAGTCCTGCACAAACAGGGGCTGCTGGCGGACATCGATCCGGTCAAGGTCCCCAACCTGAAAAACCTCTACCCCGAAGCCACTCACCTGGAATATGACCAGGGCAACCAGTTCTCCGTGCCTTACACATGGGGCACCACAGGCATCTGCTATCGCTCCGACAAGGTGACGCCGGCGCCGCAGAGCTGGAACGAGCTGCTCAATCCGAGCGATGCCCTCAAGGGCAAGGTGACGATGCTCGCCACCGACCGCTGGATGCTCGGTGCCGGTTTCCTCGCCAAGGGCTGGTCGGTCAACGATAGCGACCCCGCGCAAATCGCCGCGGTTCGCGATCAACTGATCGCCACCAAAAAACGCATTCTGTCCTTCGACGACACCACCTTCTATTCCAAGCTGGCCTCCGGCGAATCGCTGATGGCCCACGCCTGGGACGGCTGGTGCAACTACGGCACCCAGGCCAACGCGGCGATCAGGTTCGTGGTGCCCAAGGAAGGTTCCGACCTGTGGGTAGACACCATGGTGGTGCTCAAGAATTCCAGGCACCAGGACCAGGCCTTCAAGTTCATCAACTTCATGTTGGCCAAGGAAAACCACGCCTGGGTCGCCGAGAACATCCTCTACAAAGTCCCCAACCAGGCGGCCATGGCCGGGTTGTCCGCTGACTTGCTCAAGCAATACCCCAACCTGACCATTGCCCCCGCCGAGCTGCTGAAAATGGAGCAATTGCGCGACCTGGGCGGCACCACGCAAAAGGCCTACACCCGCGCCGTCACCGAAATCATGGCGGCGCAGAACTAACGCCACGTCGACCCGAGGCATGCCCGGCACGCCTCGCCACGCTCGCAAGCCGCCTCTGCCCTGAGGCGGGAGGATATGGGTAATGAGTGCTTTGCATGCTGACAGGCGCCTGTCGGCCTGGCTTCTTGCGCCCGGCTTCGGCTGGCTGCTGATGTTCCTGGTGATTCCGTGCCTGCTGGTGCTGGTCTACAGCTTTGTCGAACGCGGCGCGTATGGCGGCATCGACTGGTTGTTCACCTGGGAAAACTACCAGCGCGCGTTCGATCCGCTGTACCTCGGCATCCTGCTCAAGTCAGCGAAGATCGCCGGGCTGGCCACGGTGTTTGCGGTGTTGATCGGCTACCCGGCGGCCTATGCGATTGCCCGCGCGCCACGGCGGCGTCAGGCGGTGTATCTGTTTCTGGTGATGCTGCCGTTCTGGAGCAATTACCTGATCCGTACTTACGCCTGGATCGTCCTGCTCAACCGCGAAGGCCTGATCAACCGCCTGCTGCAAGTGTTCGGCTACAGCGGCGACCCCATCAGCCTGCTGTACACCGAATCGTCCGTGGTGCTGGGGCTGGTCTACAACTATATCCCCTTTGTGATCCTGGCGATTTTCTCGTCGCTGTCGCGGATCAACAACGAATTGTGGGACGCCTCGAAAGACCTCGGCGCCTCGGGCTGGATGACCTTTCGCCGGATCATCCTGCCGCTGAGCGTGCCGGGTATCGCAGCGGGCGCGGTGTTTGTGTTCGTGCTGAGCATCGGCAACTTCATCACTGCCGACCTGCTGGGCGGCAAGCAGGTGCAGATGGTCGGCAACCTGATCTATTCGCAATTCCTCACGGCGCGGGACTGGCCGTTTGGCGCGGCGCTGAGCTTCTTTCTGATCGCGATCATGTTGATCCTGTTGTTCATCCAGGCACTGGTGGCCCGTCGTGCAGAAGGGGCGCGTTCATGAGTCAGTCTCGTTCTGTCAGCGGCACCGTGCTGGGTTCGCACCTGGGTCTGGTGTACGCCTTCCTTTATATACCGATCCTGGTGTTGATCCTGCTGTCGTTCAACAAGTCCGGATTGCCCACCGCCTGGGGCGGCGTATCGCTGAAGTGGTACGCGGCACTGGCGCACAACACGGCGATTCTGTCGGCGGCGCTCAACACCCTGATCGTTGCGTTGTCGGCGACCTTCATTGCCTGCGTGCTTGGCACCTTCCTGGCACTGGGCATCGAGTTGCGCCGCAAGGGCAACGACAAAGGCCAGGTGGTCGACACCTTGCTGATGGCGCCGATGATCATCCCCGACATCGTGCTGGCGATTGCGCTGCTCAGCTTCTTCAACCTGCTCAAGGTCGGCCTGGGGCTGCACTCGATCATCATCAGCCACGCCGTGTTCAACATCGCCTTCGTCTGCGCGGTGGTGCGCACGCGGCTCAAGCACTTCGACTATTCGATTCTCGAAGCCTCGATCGATCTCGGCGCGAGCTGGTTCACCACGTTCCGTCGAGTGCTGTTGCCGGTGATCTTTCCCGGCGTGCTGGCGGGCGGTTTGCTGTCGTTCACCCTGTCGGTGGACGAATTCATCATCGCCTTTTTCAACTCCGGTTCCGGCCAGGCGTCCACCACCTTGCCCATGCAGATCTACGCCATGATCCGCTTCGGCGTCACCCCGGAAATCAACGCTCTGGCGACGCTGGTGATGCTGGTCAGCATCACCGCGCTGCTGGCTTCGCAGCGTCTCAACAAGGCTCCTCGCACCCATGAATAATTCATCTGCGGTATTGATCCTGGATAAGGTCAGCAAGTCTTATGGCAACGGCCTGGCGGTCAACGAGGTGTCGCTGAGCATCCGCGAGAACGAGTTCTTCGCGCTGCTGGGGCCGTCCGGCTGCGGCAAGACTACGCTGCTGCGCATGCTCGCCGGTTTCGAGACCCCCAGCGGTGGCTGCATCTACCTGGACGGCAATGACATCTCGCCGCTGCCGGCCAACAAGCGTCCGCTGAACCTGATGTTCCAGTCCTACGCGCTGTTTCCCAACATGACCGTGCGCAAGAACATTGCCTACGGCCTGGAAATGGAGCGCCTGCCGGAAAGCGAAATCCGTCGCCGGGTCGATGAAGTGCTGGGCACCGCGCAACTGGGTGAGCTGGCCGAGCGCAAGCCCGATCAGCTTTCCGGCGGCCAGCGCCAGCGAGTGGCATTGGCCCGGGCACTGGTCAAGCGTCCTCGGGTGTTGCTGCTCGACGAGCCCTTGGGCGCCCTCGACAAGAAGCTGCGGGAAAAGATGCAGCTGGAACTCAAGCGCCTGCAACACGAGAGTGGCATCACGTTCATCATCGTCACCCACGACCAGGAAGAAGCGCTGGTGATGTCCGACCGCATGGCGGTGCTCGACGGCGGCAAGGTCTGCCAGTGCGGCAGCCCGGCCGAACTCTACGAAAACCCCAACAGCCGTTTTGTCGCCAACTTCATCGGCGTCAGTAACTTGCTCGAAGGCGTGCGCTCGGGCCAGCACTCGGTGCGGGTCAATGGCCAGGAGCTGAGCGTCGAAACCGACGCACCGCTGGTGACCGGCCAATCCGTCGCCGTGGTGGTTCGTCCCGAACGCCTGCAAGTGCTGACGGAGCAGGGCGGCGATTGCGCCAATCAGGTCAGCGGCAAGATCGTCGAAGTCGCCTACCACGGCCTCGACACCAACCTGCACGTGCTGACCCCCCTCAGCGACAAGCCGCTGATCGTGCGCGTGCCGTCCTCACAGTTCGAATTCGCCCATTTTGCAATCGACACGACCATCCGGCTGGGCTGGCAGGCCCGGCATGCCCGCGTATTGACGCGCTGAACAATAAAAAGACCAGGCAGGAGCAGCACTCGATGAAACAGAAAGTGATCGCATTCTTCCCCGAAGCCGCCTACGGCCCGGCGCTGAACTCAGTCGGTATCGCCCAGGCCTGTGAAGCCCTGGGTCATAAAGCGGTGTTCCTCACCGACCCGGGCATGAGCGGTGTGTACGCCGGTTATGGTTTTGAAGAGCACAGGGTCAACATGTCGGCACCGATGCCGGCCGAAGAGATGGCCCGCTACTGGGTGGACTTCATCAACGGCCACATACCGAATTTCCGCAAGTCGCCGCTGGGCCAGATCGACAACTACGTCAAGGAGTGCTGGGCGGCCATCGTCGAAACCGCCAAGTGGGCGCAAAAGGACCTGCCGGCGGTGCTGGACAAGGTCAAGCCCGACCTGATCTGCGTCGACAACGTGATCCTGTTCCCGGCGATCAAGCAATACGGCAAGCCGTGGGTGCGGATCATTTCCTGCTCGGAAAACGAGATCGAAGACCCGGATATCCCGCCGCACCTGTCGGGCATGAGCATCGACGACAAGGCGGGCCACGCGCAATTCCGCCAGCGTTTCGAGGAAGTGGTCGGGCCGATTCACGAGGACTTCAACCAGTTTCTGCAGGCCCATGGCGAGCAGCCCTATCCGCTGGGCACCTTCTTTGAAGCCTCACCGTACATGAACCTGTTGTTGTACCCGGATGCGGTCAAGTTCGACCGCCGCCATCCGTTGCCGGCCGAGCGTTTCCATTACCTGCAAGGTTGCGTGCGCCACGACACGCCGTACGAGATTCCGCCGTTCCGCGCCCACAACGACAGGCCGCTGCTGTACGCCAGCTTCGGCAGCCTCGGTTCCGGCGATGTCGAGTTGCTCAAGCGCCTGATCGATGCGGTGGGCAAGCTGCCTTACCGGGCGCTGTTCAACGTCGGCGAACACCTCGACGAATACCCGGACCTGCCGGACAACGTGCAGATTTCCAACTGGTTCCCGCAGCCGTCGGTGATTGCCCAGGTCGACGCGGTGATCCACCACGGCGGCAACAACAGCTTCACCGAGTGCCTGTTCTTCGGCAAACCGGCGATCGTCATGTCCTACGTCTGGGACGGCCATGACAACGCCATGCGCGCCGAAGAAAGCGGTCACGGCTTCAAGCTCGATCGCTACGAATGGAGCGAAGAACAGCTCGCGGAAAAACTCCACGCGTGCCTCAACGACGAGGCGATGCGCCAACGCCTGCAGCGCACCAGCGCGCAAATGCAATCGCGCAAGGGGCCGCAAGACGCGGCCGCGATTCTCGACAAGGTGCTCAACGATGCCTGATTCATCTACCACGGCGGGTATCACGCCGTACCTCGAAGCCGTCAGCAGCCGCACCGACCTGGTGGACTGGGGCGTGCAGAGCGACGCCGTCGAAGGCGTCTCGCATTCCAGCGGTCGGCTGCTGTTCAAACGCCCGGACAACAGCCCGGAAACCGGGTTGTGGGTGTGCACCCCCGGGCGCTGGCGGCTGTCGATTCCCCGGGACGAGCTGTGCCACTTCATCGCGGGGCACGCCACGTACCGCAACGACAACGGTGAAGTGATCGAAGTGCGCCCCAACACCCTGGTGCTGTTCCCGGCGGGCTGGACCGGCGAATGCGACGTCCGGGAAACCCTGCGCAACGTTTATATGCTGGCTTGAGCCTGTGGGAAACACTGCAATCCCTGTAGGAGCCAGCCTGCTGGCGAAGAGCGTCAGGGCAACGCGGCCATCCAGACAGCACGCGTCATCGTTGACGTCCATCGTCGGAACGCCGCCCGGAGCAAGCTCGCTCCTACATACACAACCTGGAGAGCAACACATGACTACCCCGTTTCTGTACGACCCGCTGAGCATCACTGACGTCAAGGATTGGGGCGTGATTCCGACCATGCTCGAGGGTGAATCCCGTGTCTCCGGCGTGGTGCTGCACAAAGGCCCCGAAGGCCAGTCCGAATGCGGCATCTGGATCTGCACCCCGGGCAAGTGGTTCTGCCATGTCACCAGCGACGAGTTCTGCCACTTTCTCGAAGGTCGCTGCACTTACGTCCACGAGTCCGGCGAGGTGATCGAGATCAAGCCGGACACCGCCGCCTTCTTCGGCAAGGACTGGAAGGGTGTGTGCACCGTCCACGAAACCATCAAAAAGGTCTACATGATCCGGTGATCGCCATGACAGATGCATTGGCGCAATTGCCAACCCGTGAGGACCAGCGCGCCGCCTTTCTGGCACACGCCGGTTACGCCGGGGCCTTGCTGGTCGCCTTGCCGGCGGACGCTTCGACCCGGCGTTATTTCCGCCTGGACGGCGCCGGCCTGTTGCTGATGGATTCGCCGCCACACAGCGAGCCCATCGGCCCGTTCGTGCGGATCGCCCGGCAGTTGCAGGGGCTGGGCCTGTCCGCGCCGGCCTTGCTGGCGGTGGACGAGGCGGCGGGGCTGGCGTTGATCGAGGATTTCGGGCACGACACCTACACCCGGCTGCTGCTGGCCGGGCATTCGGAGTCGGCGTTGTATCACCTGGCGGTCGATACGCTGGTGGCGTTGCATCGCGCAGCGCCAGCCGCGGAACTGGCGCCATACGACGAGCATCGACTGGCGGACGAGTACGCGCTGTTTATCGACTGGTATGTGCCGTTGTTGATTGGCAAAGAGGCGGCACAGGCCTTGCGCGATGAGTATCTGGCGCTGTTCGCCGAGGCCTGCCGCGACGTTGCACAGTGTCGCGAAGCCTTGGTGCTGCGCGACTTTCACGTCGACAACCTGATGCTCCTGCAAGGCCGCGAAGGCGTCGCCGCCTGCGGCTTGCTGGATTTCCAGGATGCCCTGGTCGGGGCGGCAGCCTATGACTTGATGTCGCTGCTCGAAGACGCCCGGCGCGATGTGCCCGAGGAACTGCGGGCGGCACTGATCAGTCATTACCTGCTGCAACGCCCGGAGCTGGATGCGCCGGGTTTTCTCGAAGATTACCGGCGCCTGGCCGCCCAGCGTCACGCCAAGGTGCTGGGGATTTTCGTGCGCCTGGCCGGTCGTGACGGCAAGCACGGTTACCTGGCGCACCTGCCGCGCACCCTCGGTTTGTTTGTCCGCGCCCTGGACGCCGAGGCCTTTGCGCCGCTGCGCCAATGGCTCGACCGGCACGTGCCGGGCTGGAGTGAAGAACTGCCCGCCGAGACCCTGGCGACGTTACGCGAAACCCCTTATCGATTGGTTCAAGGATCATCCCATGGCCACGTTCAACACTGACACTGCATTGCGTTTCATCAATTCTGAATTCCTGCCGCTGACCGATGGCCGTGTGCGCGAAGTGCTTGACCCGGCGACCCTGCAACCGGTCGGGCAAGTCGGCGTGTGTGGCGACGCCGATGTGCAAGCCGCCATCGATGCCGCCACCGCCGCACAAAAACAATGGCGCGTAGTGGATGCCAAAAGCCGCGCCGCGCGCCTGCATCAACTGGCCAACGCCATCGAGCAGAACGTCGCCTGCAACCGTGAAGTGGCGCGCCTGATGACCCTGGAGATGGGCAAGCCGTTTCCCGAAGCCATGGGCGAACTGGCCAACTGCGCGCCGATCTTTCGCTACTACGCGGAGATGGCCCGGGACGATGCCGGCAAGGTTGCCGGCACCACGCAGATCGGCTCGTTCCAGCATGTGCGCTACGAGCCGCATGGCATCAGCGTGCACATCATGCCGTTCAACTTTCCGATCCTGCTGATGTGCTGGACGGTCGCCGCGTCGCTGGCGGCGGGCAATGCCTGCATCATCAAACCGGCGGAAGCCACGACCCTGTGCACCCTCAAGTTCATGGAGCACTTCACCGCGCTGTTGCCGGGGTTGGTGTCTTGCGTGCCGGGCGATGCTGTCACCGCGCAGTTGTTGGTGCAGTCGGCGCAGACCCACGCGGTGGCCTTCACCGGCAGCGTGGCAGCAGGCAAAGCGGTCGCCGTGGCCTGCGCCGAACGGATGAAGCCTTGCGTGATCGAGGCCGGTGGCAGCGATCCGTTGATCATCTCCCGACATGCACCGCTGGAAGTGGCGGCGGCGGGCGCAGTGACCGCTGCGTTCCACTTGAGCGGGCAAATCTGCACCTCGGCGGAACGCTTCTACGTCGTCGATGAAATCCATGACGAGTTTGTCGCGAAATTCGCCGAGCGCGCCCGTGCCTTGCGCATTGGCCATGGCCTGGAGCGTTCGGAAATCGGGCCGATGGTCAGCGAGGCGGCGCGTAATAAAGTCATGCGCCTGGTCGATGACGCCGTGGCCAAGGGTGCGAAAGTGGTCTGTGGCGGACGGATTCCACCCGGGCACAGCGTCGGCTGGTTCTATGAGCCGACCATCCTCACCGGCGTGACCGGTGACATGGCGATTCTTCAGGAAGAGTGTTTCGGCCCGGTGGCGGCGATCTGTCGTGTCAGAGATTTCGATGAAGCGGTGCGGTTGGCCAACGACTCGCCGTTCGGCCTCGGTGCCTCGCTGTTTACCACGGATCTGGCCGAAGCCATGGAAGCCGCCGAGCGCCTGGAGGCGGGGATGGTCTGGGTCAACAATCCGCTGATCGACAACGATGCGCTGCCGTTCGGTGGCTGGAAGATGTCGGGGCTTGGGCGTGAGCTCGGGCGTCAGGGGCTGGAAGCGTTCCGCCGCTCGAAAATGGTCATCATCGACCACCAGCCGAAGATTCAGGACTGGTGGTATCCGTATACCGACGACGTGTTCTATCGCGATCAGGCCGGTTAGCTGTACCGGCAACTGACCCAATTCAAGGATTGAGCCAGTTGCCGTCGCTGCCGGGTTAGTGGAACGGAAAGATGTAGTTCATCCACGCGGCCATGCGCAGAAGGATCTTGCGCATCATCGCGATGTGATGGAAATGCTGGCTGTACAGCGCCGCCTGGCCGTAGGCGCCGCCGGGCATCTGGTCGGCGTACTGGGCATAGTCGGGATCGGTGATTTCAATGACCACCGGGACCCGGCCGGCTGGTGGTGAACCGGTGAAGCCGAGCAGCGTGCCCGAAGGTTGGACCTGGCCTTCGGCGATGACCGAAACCACGGTTTTGACCTTGCCTTCGAAAACCTTTCCGGGAATGCCGTCGAAAGCGACTTCGGCCTCGTCGCCCTCGGTCAGGCGCAACAGGCTGTTCTGGCGCATCCACGCTGCGAAGTAATGCCCTTCGGCGGGAATGAAGACCATCGAGGGGCGCAACGGCAACTTGGTCGCCATCATGCCCGGACGCAACGAAACGTGGGTAACGAAGCCTTTGCTCGGCGCGCGCACCGTGGTGTTGTCGAGTTCGTACTGCGCGCTGTCCAGTTGTGCCTTCAGGTCATCACTGCGAGCGACCACCGCATCCAATTCCCGTTGGGTGCCGAAATTACGCTTGATCAGCTCGGTGATCCGGGCGCGATCGGCCTGGGCGGCAACCAGTTGTGCCTTGAGGGATTTCAGCCGGTATTCGAAAGGCGCGGGATCGATGCGAAACAGCACATCGCCTTTTTCCAGGGGCTGGTTGGTCTTCACCGGCACGTCGATCACCTGGCCGCTGACCACGGGTATTACCGGAACCGATACGAAATAGGAACGCGCCACCTCGGAGTAGGGGTGGTTGTAGTTCATCGTGAAAATCAGCGCGCCGATGATCACGATCCCGCCCAGCACCGCCGTGGGCACCGTCCATTTGTTCAGGGGAATGCGGAAGATCTTGAAGATGGCTACGCAGAGAGCGGCATACGTCAGAATGAGTAAGAGATCCATGGCTCAAATGCCCTCGCCGAGATTGTCCGTTGGCAGCCTGCTCAGTGTCGTGCCCGTCGCCGCCTCGAGGCGCTCGATCCGCCCTTGCAGTTCGGCGACCTGTTGTTCGAGGTGAACCACATGGCTTTTGGGTGAGTGTCCGTCACTGAAACCCCAGCCCCGGTCCTCTCGATAGGCCATCGCCCAGATCCACAGGAATGGCCAGAGCGCATGCAGGGTGAACAGGCTGACCCAGCCGGTGGCGTGGATCGCATCCTGGTGAGGGTGGTTGCGGTGGACGGCAATTTCATAGGGGATGTCGTGGAGCAGGATGACCCCGTAGAACAAGATGAGCCCGACAAAGATCAGCAGGCCCAGCGCGAAGTAATCAAGCATGAATCACTCCTCTTGAAACAGGTGACGTGTGCGCATGAGTGTAGCCGTTCAATCTACACTTGACGGGGACGCGGATATCCAGCTTGAGCACCCGCTGCCTGGGCGAAGCGTTGACCGATATCGTGCAGGTACCCCCGGGCGAGGTGAATTCATGCAAACCCAAGGTCAATTCGAAAGGGCGCCTGTACTTGACCCTGTCGAGCGCATTACCGAGGTGATCTTCGGCCTGCTGATGGCCATGACGTTCACCGGCACCATCAGCGTGGCCACGGCAGACCAGGCAGCCGAGCGCTCGATGATGATTGCCGCACTCGGTTGCAATCTCGCCTGGGGACTGGCCGATGCAGTCATGTACCTGTTGCGCGCACTGGTCGAGCGCACGCGCAGGATCAAGCTGTACCTCGCCCTGCGCAATGGCACGGACGCCGCGGCCGGTCAGGCACTCATTGCGCAAGTGTTGCCATTGCAATTGGCGGTGGCAGCCGGCAGCGAGGGCCTGGAGTTGTTGCGCCGTCGACTGCTCGAGCAGCCCCCCTTGCCGACCAGGGCGGGCCTGGGCTGGAACGACTTCAAGGGTGCGCTCGGTGTTTTCCTGTTGGTCGTGTGCTCGACATTTCCACTGGTGGTGCCGTTCATACTGCTCGATCAGACGGCACTCGCCATCCGCCTGTCCAACCTGATCGGCCTCGTGGTGCTGTTCATCGCCGGCTGGATGCTCGCCAGATACGCTGGCGCCACGCAATGGCAGGGTGGGGTGATCATGGCTGCCACGGGGGGCGTGCTGATCCTTGCAATCATTGCGTTGGGTGGCTGACAACTGGGCATAATTCAACACACTAAAGACTCATTCTCATTTACTATTGCCCTTCCATTTACGTCGGGCAGCCTGGTATGGATGTTCTTGCCGCAATCCATTTTCATTTATTCCAGTGGGTGATCGAGCCGGTCACCCGGCAGTTCCTGGGCATTTTCGACGTCAACGGTCGACTCGGTCTATCCTTTCTCTGCATGTCTTACGGCGCCGCTTATTGCCTGTTCCGCTGGCGAAAATCCCGGGGCTTGACCGACGCACGTTCGTTCGGCCAGTTCATCGGCGGCCGTCGGGTTTACCTGCACCGCTCGGCGCTGCTCGACTACCGCTATTACTTCGTACTCGCCATCCTCAAGGTTGCCCTGGTGTTGCCCATCGTCGGCCTGGTCGATCCGTATGTCTTGCGTTCAGCGGACTACATCGCGTTCTTCACCCACCTGTGGGGCGCGCGCACGCAAGTGGAGGAACACCTGGCGCTGACCCTGCTTTATGGGCTGGGCGTATTTCTGGTCAAGGATTTCAGCCATTACTGGGGCCACCGCGCTTTTCATTCGCGGTACCTGTGGGCGTTCCACAAAGTCCATCATTCGGCGCCCGTGCTGGTGCCGGCGACGGCCAGCCGGGTGCACTTTCTGGAAGAAGTGGTCGAAAAGCTCACGGACATCATCTGCGTCGGCGCCTTTGCCGGTGTCTTCTGGTACGCCTGCGGCGGGGAGATCAGCCGCTATACGCTGTTTGGCGTGACCTACATGGTGTTTATCTTCAATAGCCTGGCGGCCAACCTGCGCCACAGCCATGTCTGGTTTTCCTTCGGGCCGGTGTTTGAGCGGGTGCTGAGCAGCCCGGCGCAACACCAGATTCATCACAGCGATGCACCGAGACACTTCAACAAGAACTTCGGCATCAATCTGTCACTGTGGGACTGGATGTTCGGCACGCTCTACGTCACCCGGTCCAGACCCGAGTCCATTCACTTCGGCACGGGTGAGCAGGATCACGAGCGTTACCTGACGCTGCACGGTTTGATCGTCACGCCGTTTGTGGACATTGCGCGCAAACTCCTCTCTGGGAAACGCGCGAAAGCACGGCCTGAAAGCGGATCTGATCCGTATTTTTCAGCGCAATCTGCCTCTGTAACGGATACAGCCACCAGCCCACAATAAATCTCCGGTACGGCAGCGCACGACGCCCCTGTACCGCCAATTCATAGTGTGGGAGGCCGCATGGCCAAGATGACGATTTTTCTCGGCGGTTTTCTGCTGTTGACCATCCTGATCGGTGTGCTCGCGACGATTCCACCGACGTGATTACACCCGCTGCTGTTCGTCGACGGCCAGGCGCAGTTCGCGGTAGGCCGTCACCAGTTGCTCGAGGCTGAACCCACGATTTCTGCCGCTGGGGTTGGGCAAAACCCAGACCGAGGCATGGCCGAAGGTTTTCGCTTGAAGGCCCCAGGCAATGTCGCGCTGACCGGACAGCGCGCCATACGCTGCCTTGCCCAAAAACGCCACGAAACGCGGCGCATGGCGTGCGATTTTCTGTTCGAAGTCCGCTGCGGCAGCGCTGAACTCATGCACGGACAACTGATCCGCGCTGGCCGTCGGCCGTTCGACCACCGCGGTCAATCCGCATCGATAGCTCAAGATCGTCCGATCGTCTTCCGGTCGCACAAGCTCCGGGGTAAACCCGGCGAGATGCAGCGTGCGCCAGAAGCGATTGCCGCGCCCGGCAAAATGGTGCCCCTGGGCGGCGGCCGTCATTCCGGGGTTGATGCCGCAGAAGATCACGGCCAACTGTCCGGCGAGGACATCTTCGAGTTTTTCACTCACCGCAGATCACTCTGATCGCCTGGCGTGCCAGCGCCGTCAGTTCGGCTCGGGATTTACCGGCCCGGGCACGGATCGAAATACTGTGCAGCAGAGACGAGGCGAGCACGGCAAGAGCCGACGGGTCTGCATCGCCTTTCAACTCGCCGGCATTTTTCGCCGCTTGCAGGCGAACTTCCAGGTCGGCATCCAGCCGGCTCAAGCGGTCGGACAGCACTTCACGAATTTCCGGGTCTTCGACGGCTTCGGTGGTTGCCGTGCCGATGGCGAAGCAACCGCGCGGCTGGCCGTCTCCCGAGAAGTAAATCGATAACTGCCCCTCGTAGAAACGCTGCAAGGCCTCGGCCAACGGCAGCTCCAGGTCCGTCAGCGCCTCGCGCATGGACGCCGCGGCAAACTCCCAATATTGCTCCAGCGCTTTGATATAGAGCGCGTGCTTGTCGCCGAATGCCGCATAGAGGCTGGGGCGATTCATGCCGGCGGCGGTGGCGATGCTATCGAGCGACGCGCCGGAATAGCCGGTGTTCCAGAACACACCGAGCGCCTGTTGTAACGCTGTCTGCGGGTCGTAGGCGCGAGGGCGGCCGCGGGCTTTGCCCTCTGTCGATTTATTTTGTGCCATGTCGTACAAAATCCTTGTAGGAGGATGGGTCGAGGGATATTCTTACACCATCGCACAAAATTAAGGAATCAGAAATTCCTTGTTCCAGGGTTTGTGGTAGCCGAGCGCGAACTGAGTGTTGCGGCGACGAAACCGACGCGGTGGGAGCGATCCTCCTGACCGCGCACGGGCTTGTTTGTTTACAGCATTTATTGACCTGCGGGCCGCTGGCGCTTGTTGCCGATGCCGGCCCGATTACCCGGCTAAAGGTGAACTCGATCATGACCAAATCGTTCGATATCCCGGCTTCGCAGACCTTCGAGCACCCAGGCCCAATCCCGGCTGACTCGCGTATCAACAAACCACTGAAACAGCGGTTGCGCCCCTGGCTGATGGTGGGTGTTCCTATCCTGTTCGCGGCGCTGGGCTATGCCCACCATGTGTCGGGGCAGGCGTATGTTTCGACCGACAACGCTTACGCCCGAGTGGCGAAGGCATCGATCAATGCGCGGATCTCTGGACAAGTGGTAGAGATCGCCGTCGAGGACAATCAGCAGGTCCGCAAGGGCCAGGTGTTGTTCCGGATCGACCCGAAACCGTTCCAGATCGCCGTCGACCGCGCGCAAGCACAACTGGGCGTGGCGCGGCTGCGTATTGACGGGCTCAAGGCCAGCTATCGCCAGCAACAAGCTGAACTGCAATCGGCGAAAGAGTCGGCTGACTTCGACCAGAAGGATTTTGCCCGCAAGAAGGCCTTGGTTGCGACTGAGTTCGTTTCGAAGTCGATTTACGAACGTGCCGACACCGACGTGAAGGTGGCGCGGCAACGGATCGCGTCCATCGAACAACAGATCGCCAGCACCGTGGTTGCCTTGAACGGCAATCCGGACATCGATGCCGACAGTCACCCGACGGTGCGCGAGGCCCGGGCGCAGCTCGACGAGGCGCAGTTGTACCTCTCGTACACCACGGTGTATGCGCCGCAGGATGGCATCGTGGCCAAGGTCGATGACCTGCAGGTGGGCAACCATGTGAACAACGGCGCGCCGGCCTTTGCCTTGCTGTCCGGTCACGAGATCTGGGTCGAGGCCAACTTCCGCGAGACCGACGTGACCCACATGCGCCCGGGGCAGGAAGCCACCATCCGCATCGATACCTACCCGGATCGCGTGTTCAAGGCCCACGTCACCAGCATGAGCCCGGGGGCCGGGTCGGATTTCGCGCTGCTGCCGCCGGAAAACGCGACCGGTAACTGGGTCAAGGTGACGCAGCGGGTGCCGGTACGGCTTGAACTCGACGAAGTCGACCCGGCACTGCCGCTGTTCTCCGGGACCAGCGCCACGGTGCGGATCAATACCCAGTTTCAAAGCCCCTGGTGGCACCCGCTCAAGGCATTGCTGACCGCAGGTAACTTCTGATGAACACCCAATCGGTGGTAAACCCCGGAGGGGAGGGGGCGCGCTCGCTCAGGTTCGCCGCCTTGCTGGCGACCTACATGCAGTCGGCGAACCTGCCGCTGCCGAACGCGGCACTCAGGTTGATTCAGGGCAGCCTGTCGATGAGCGACGATCAGGCGGGCTGGATTTTCACTTCGTACCTGGCCGCGAGTGCGATCAGCATGCCGCTCGCGCAATGGCTGGCCGGACGCTTTGGTTTGAAGCTCGTGTATCAGGCGGCGCTGGCGATGTTCGTCCTTGGCTTGTTGCTCGCCACGGTGGCGGCGACGCCGCTGGAGTTCGTGGGGGCGCGCATCATTCAAGGCATCGCCAGTGGCGTACTGGCGCCGCTGTCGATGGCGATTGCCATGGAAACCTTGCCGCAGGACAAGCGTGCAACGTTTGGCGCGAAGTGGACGGCGATTGTGCTGTTCGGCATCGTCAGCGGCCCGAGTATCGGCGGCTGGATCGCCGAACATTTTGGCTGGCGGCCGATGTTCTACCTCAGCGTGCCACTGTCGGCGTTTATCTTCCTGGTGGCGGCGCTGTTGCTGACCGAGAAGAAGGCGGAGAAACCTCCTGCGTTCGATTTCTTCGGTTTCGGCACCTTCACCCTCGGCCTGATCAGTCTGCAAATGTTGCTCGACCGGGGTGAGCGCCTGGACTGGTTCGCTTCGCCCGAGATCTGGCTTGAAGCCGTGGCGTCTGCGTTGGGGGCCTATCTGTTCGTGGTGCATGTGCTGACCTCGAATGTGCATTTCCTCAACAAGCGCCTGCTCAAGGACCGCAACTTTGTGTTGTCGACGGTGATCTTTTTCGCCCTCGGTTTCGTGCTGTTGTCGACCATGGCCCTGACCTCACCGATGCTGGACGAGATTCTCGGCTATCCGCCGGACACTACCGGCGCCTTGACGATTCCCCGTGGCATGGGCCTGGTTGGCGCTTTTCTGCTGATGGGGCGGCTGCCCGAGCGCTTTGACCGTCGTCCCTTCGTGGCGGCAGGCGTGGCGGTGGTGGTTTATGCCAACTGGCTGATGCTCGGCTATTCGCCGCTGATGGACGAGTGGCCCGTGGCCGTCGCCGGTGCGATCCAGGGCGTGGGCCTGGGCATCCTGATGCCGGCGGTGACCAAGGTCGCGTTCAGCACGCTCGACCCGACGCTGCGCCCCGAAGGCACAGGCCTGTTCAACCTGGCTCGTGTCTACGGCAGCACCCTGGGCGTGGCGATCGTGCAGTTGTTCTTCTTCAACAACACCCAGGCGATGCACATGGCGCTGGCCAGCAACCTGACGCCGTACCGCGCTGCTGCGCATTCGCTGGCCTCGGCGCCGTTGCAGGTGCTGGGCGGGCTCAACGAAATGATCACCGGCCAGGCCGCGTTCATCGCCGTGATCGACCAGTTCAAGATCCTGATGGTGGTGATGCTGGTGGTGAGCCCGCTGGTGTTGTTGCTTCGCAAGCCCGTTGCGGCCAATTAGTTTTCGTGGAGTTTGCCAAATGAAATCTTATGCGCTGGTCATCAACCGCTATCTGCTGCAAACGAAATTCGCGGCGTTGTCGCTGCTTGCATTCCTGACGGCCTGCACCGTTGGCCCCGACTACCAAACACCGGCGGCGAGTACGTCGCAGCACTATGACCCACAGGCCGAGCAGCGTCTGGCCCAGGGTGGCAACCCTCGCATCGACCTCGGCAGGAAGGTCAGTGGTGACTGGTGGACTGCCTTTCGCTCGCAGAAACTCGACCATGTGGTTCGTCGAGCAATCGACGGCAACCTCGATCTGGTGGCCGCCGATGCCACGATCCGGCAAGCCGCGTCTTCTGTGGCGGCGGCGCAGGGTGCGCTGTATCCGCAGGTTGATTTCGCTGGCGTGGCCGGTCGTCAACGGCTGCACAACACCAAGGAACCCTCCATTTCCAATTTCTATGCGATTGGGCCGCGGGTGGGGTTCGACCTCGATGTATTTGGTGGCAACAAGCGATTGGTCGAACAGCAGCAGGCGTTTACCGAGCTGCAAAAACACCGCTTCGAAGCGGCGTACCTGACGTTGACCGGCAACGTCGCCAGCCAGGCGTTGCTGGTGGCTTCCGCCAACGCGCAGATACAAGCCGTGGAAAAGCTGTTGGCCAATGACGCAAGGAACCTTGAGCTGGTGCGCATGGCCCACCTCAATGGCAGCACCACGCAGATCGATGTATCGCTGGCCGAGACCCGTCTCGCCCAGGACCGCACGCTGTTGCCGCCTCTTGCTCAGCAACGCGATGCCGCACGCCATGCGCTGTCAATCCTGACGGGGAAGGGGCCGGCGGACTGGATCGCTCCCGACTTCGACTTGAGCGAGTTTGCCCTGCCGTCGAACATGCCGGTGAGCCTGCCGTCGGAAATGGCCCACGACCGGCCGGATGTGCTGCAAGCCGAGGCGCAACTGCACATGGCCAGCGCAGCGGTGGGCGTGGCGACGGCGAATCTCTATCCCCACGTCACGCTGTCCGCGTCCCTGGCGCAGGCGGCTTCCGGCAATGGCGGCGCGGCACTCTGGGGTTTCGCTGCCGGGTTGGCCGGACCGCTTTTCGATGGCGGCACGCTCAAGGCTGAACAACAAGCTGCCGTCGACGGCTACAAAGCGACACTCGCCGGTTACCAACAGACGGTCATTACCTCGTTCGGCCAGGTCGCCGACACCTTGCAGGCGATCAACCATGACGCCGAGGAACATCTGGCCCAGACCGACGCATTGCGCGCGGCCGAAACCAGTTTGCAGTTGAACCAGCAGGCCTTCGCGCAAGGCGAGAACAGCATTCTCCAGGTCCTGGAAGCGGAGCGTGCCTATGAGCAGGCACTGCTGGGACAGATCCGCGTGAAAACCGCGCAGTACCTCGACACCGTGCAACTGTTCGTTGCGCTGGGCGGCAACTCCGTCGGTGCCTTCGAGCAACGCGTTGCGTCGGGCGACGGGCAGAAACCTTCGTATCAATAATGGCTGCGGCCTGGAGTAATGACATGACCTATGAAGCCTTTCACGACGGACTGCGCGATACCGGATTCCTGCTCAACCATGGTGCGGTCGAGATGCCGGCGGTTGGATTCGGGACCTTGTTCCGTGATCTCGCCACCACGACTGAAGCGGTGAAGGAGGCGCTGGCCGCCGGTTTCCGCCATTTCGATTGCGCCGAGCGTTATCGCAACGAAGCGCAGGTTGGCGTTGCATTGAAGGAAGTGCAGGAGGCCGGCAAAGTCCGGCGCGAGGAACTGTTCATCACCACCAAACTGTGGAACACCAACCATCGTCCCGAGCGCGTCGAGCCCGCGTTCGAAGCCAGTTGCCGACGCCTGCAAGTGGACTACATCGACTGCTACCTGATCCACACGCCGTTTGCCTTTCAACCCGGCGACAACCAGGACCCGAGGGATGAGCAGGGCAATGTCATCTACGACGACGGCGTGACGTTGATCGAGACGTGGCGGGCGCTTGAGCGGCTGGTGGATGAGGGGCGGGTGAGGTCCATCGGGGTGTCCGATATCACGCTGCAGGCGCTGAAGGCGCTGGTTGCCGACGCCCGGATAAAACCCGCCGTGGTGCAGGTCGAGTCCCACCCTTATTTGCCGGAGTGGGAGTTGCTGGAGTTCTGCAAGGCGCACGGGATTATCCTGCTGGCGTTTGCGCCACTGGGGCATGGCATGGAACCGAATGTGCTGCAGGACCCGGTGCTTGCCGGCATCGCCCGGCGTGTGCAGAAAACCCCGGCCCAGGTGGCGCTGGCCTGGTCGGTACAACGTGGGGTAGCGTTCCTGACCACCTCGGCAACGCCGAGCCATATCCGGGAAAACATCGATATCTCGACCTTGCCGCTCAGGGCCATGATCGAGATTCAACAAGACATCACAACCCGTATACGCTTCAACTCGGTGGTTGAAACCGGTATCCCCGGATTCATTCCGCGCAAGCAGTAGTTGCTGACGCCAGGGCGGTCCGTCACGGGGCCGTCCTGTTTGCCTATCCCTTGAGGTGAAAACGATGGATGTTTTCCAGACCCTGCGTTGTTTCGCGGCAGTGGCCCAAAGCGGCAGCTTCACCGCGGCGGCCGCGATGTTGGACACCACCACGACCAACGTTTCAAAAGCCGTTTCCAGCCTGGAGGCCCGGCTGCAAACACGGCTGATCAACCGCACCACCCGGCGCCTGGCTCTGACCGAAGCCGGCGTGCGCTATTTGCAGCGCTGCGAGCGGATTCTGCAGGACATGCGCGAGGCCGACGAAGAGGCGGGTACGGCTCAGGTCATGCCCGCAGGCCGGCTGAAAATCCATGCCATGTCGGCCATCGGCAACCATTACGTGATCGGCGCCATTGCCCGCTACCGAGAAACCTATCCTTCGGTTCTGTTTGACCTGACCGTGACCAATCGGCTGCCGGATTTGCTGGAGGAAGGCTATGACATGTCGATTGTACTGGCGCGGGACCTGCCCGATTCCGGGTTTGTCGCCCAGCGGCTGGGTATCACCTACAGCATTCTCTGCGCCTCGCCGGCTTACCTGAAAAAACGCGGGACGCCCGAATCGCCGGGTGATCTGGAAGGCCATGATTGCCTGCGAATCGTCAACACGGTCATGCCAGCCGAGAACTGGGTGTTTGAAGGCCCGCTTGGGATAGAAACGTTCAGCACGCCGGTGTCGCCCTTTCACGTCAACACAGCCGACGCCATGACTTTCGCGATCAAGAACGGGATGGGGATTGGTATTCAACCGATTGCTTCGGCCGTCGAGGGCCTGCGGGCGGGGACTTTGGTGCGGGTACTGCCAGGGTATCGGCTTGAAGAGCTGAACCTGTTTGCGATCTACCCGTCACGCAAGTTCGTGGATGCAAAAATAAAAACCTGGGTGGAATTTCTGAAGCATTCCATTCCGGGTTTGCTCGCGGCTGATGAAAAAATTGTCGGTGCATCTGTATAGCGTTGTGGTTGGCGCTGTACGCATGGAGTGTCGACCCTCCATCGTCCATACAGTGCTCAACCGTTCGAGCAACCGCTGCCCATTACTTGGTACTCAATGGTGCGGCGTTGACCCCGGGAATCTTCATAGGTCATGCGCGCCGGGACCGGTCCGCATTCATCGGCGACTTCCGATACTTCGATGACGCGCTTGATATCGAGCCTGGTGCCGTATGTGTAGGTTTCAACCGGCGTTTGGCTGGTGGCGGCAGTTGAGTGGCTGTCCTCTGCAAAGGCCTGGGCACCGGCGGCGCCAAGGGCAACAAAGAGTGCGATGTTCAACAGTTTCATGATCTTCACCTCGTGGTTGAAGCGTTGTCCTGCAAGGATGTTTAACCTTGTGAGCGGGTTGCATCTGACTGGGTTTGCTCACTTGGGTAGAGCCGATATTAGGCGTTTGGCGGGGGCGCAAAAATCGGTCGGCGGGATAAACACTGTTGCCGGATTGCTCATGAATCGAGGGGGCTTTGGCGGGGAGCCGGTCTCAAGACTTCTCCCCCAGGCAAATCAGGAACTCTGCCGATCAATATCGCGTCGCAGAACGACAGCGGTGGTGATGTCTTCAACGGATTCGTGACTGGCTACTGCATCTCTGACCCGGTTCAGATCATCAATGGTTCGCGATTCGACCTCAATGACCAGGTCGAGCTGGCCACTGACCGAGGAGACTCGTCGTACCTGCGAGTTTTGCGCAAGCAGGTCCAGCAAGCTGATTGCGGGTGTGCGTTTCAGGCATGAGGGGGCACCGCAAGAGATCCTGCAAAACCCTGTCCAGGAACGAACCCGGTCGTTCTTGAAAAAACATCTGCACGATAGATAAGTTGCGCTTTCGCTTCTGAACGCCCGGGGCAGGCGCGATCAAACGTCGAAGTTACGACGCGGGCAATGGACTGAGTCGCTTCTGGAGCTGCTGATCTTCATCGGCGTTACGGTTTGAGATCGCGGATGGTACGGAGTACCCGCCGGGGTTGCGCCAGCTGTTGATTGCTCCTTGTCCGACTTCCCATCGAAAATCACAGGCCCTTAACGACGCAAGGTCAGTTGGGCAGACGCTTACGCTGAAGCTAGCGCGACCTGTCATTTTCCTTTCGCCTGTAGCTACATTAGTCAGATTAGGCGACCCAGCGCATCACCTTCTCAAGGTGGCCAGTGTGCGCATCCAGTTGTTCATTGAGAACTACAAAGCCCTGGTTCTCATAGAAATGGATACTGGGCGCATTCGCCGAATACACAGTCAGCTGTAGAGTTGACTTGGATGCCATGACGTCCGCGAGAAGCTGCGTACCTATGCCGTCCCCCTGACGCTCAGGCGATACGAATAGCGCCGCAAGTGTGTCTCCATACACAGAGCAGAATCCTGCTACCGTCCCGTCTGCCTCAAACACTCGGGACATGGCGCCGGGTAGGTAGACCTCACGCATGGCAGCAAGCTGGCTACGCCAGAATTCGGGGGCTATGAAGTGATGCGCCTGGATTGACGCTCGTAGCCAAATGTCCAATACGGGCTCCAGGTCAACGTTTCGAAAGTCGCGGATCATGAGGCCTCAACGATTGAGTCAGGAAGAAAACATTGTGCCAAATGCGTGCTCCGCGCAACGGTCCTCCGTTTGCAGATCTACCTGGCACTGATTCTGATCGATCAGCCATACATGGGGCTGGAACTGTGACCGCCAACGCCAGCACCGGTTTGCTCTGGACGCTGACAGTCTATTTGAGCCGCTGGCATGAGTATCGCCCCGTACGGCCTGCCGATTCCGTTGATGGTCATGGTCGCACTGATCGTTTTTTTGCTCAGCACGCCACTATCGACTGATTAAGCCTGGGCCAGGCGTCCTACGCGTAACCAGCCAACGACCACTGCGCCAATCAGCAAAAAGCCCAGGTAGCCAAAGAGTGGATAGACCTGGCCCACCAGGTTGACAAACCCGACCAGGCTACCGACGAAAGCCAGTGCGCCAGCGGCCGCTGAGCCGACGCGGAATTTGCGAGTGCCTGCCGGCAGTAGCCGGGCCGAAAAGGAATACAAGGTACCGACGGCCGTGTTGACGATCATCAGGAAAATGATCACCGCCATCAGCAGACCGAGGACTGGCGAAACCTCCGTGGCGATGGACAGCATGGGCATTGGCAAATCCGCCACGCTGTCCAGGCGTGACAGCAATCCCAGGCTCATCACCAGCATCAGCAGCCCCAGCAACGCGCCACCGAAGATGCCACCCCAGATGGCTTGCTTCTCGGATTTCGCAGCGCCGCCCATGATCGCCAGAAACGGCACCCCGGCCACGATGTTGTAAGACACGTACAATAACGCTCCCAGCAGCCAATGGCTCGCGCCAGCGTCTTGCTGGCTGGCCAGTTGATTTAGCTCACCGAAACTCAAGCCCCGGGTGGCGACGCCATACAGGGCCACCGCTACCGCCGTCAGGATCAACAGCGGAGTGACGGCGCCAATCATGCCAATCACTTTCTGCACATCCAGGCACACGATGGCGACCACGATCAGGGTCACCGCCACGCTGCCGAACATGGCGGGAATGCCGAACTGTTGTTCCAGCAAGGCGCCGCCGCCGGCCAACATGACCACGGTCACCGCAAACATGAAGAAGGTGATCATCAGGTCGACAAAGGTGCCCAGGTAGCGTCCGCACAGTGCATGGACTACGTCCTTGTGGGACTTTGCCTGCAGTCGGCTACCCATGCCCGCCAATGCCATCCCGAGAAAGGTGAAGAGTGCGGCGCTGACCACCGTCCCGAGCAGTCCCCATACGCCGAAATCCACGAACATCATCTGCAGCTCCCGGCCGGAGGCGAATCCTGCACCGACAATCACACCGACAAATGCACCGGCTATTTTCAGACTTTCTTTCATGACGATTTCCCTCGAATTGTTTTTGTTATGGCTTATGGGGACGACCACTGTTCATGGCCGTCCCGGGGCATCGCACTGGCAAACGGCAGGGGTGGATCAGCGGGCGCCGACCCAGGCCTGGACTTCGATTTCCACGTCGACCCCCAGCGCCAACTGGGCGCCGCCGACCGTGGAACGCACCGGGTAACCATTCTCGAAGTGGCGCTTGTACACCTCGTTGAAACCGGCGAAATGTTGCATGTCCGTCAGCCACACTGTGGCCTTCACCACCTGGTCAAAACCCACGCCGCATTCGGCCAGGGTCTCCCCGATGCGGGCCATGGCAGCCTCGGTTTGCTCGCGGATATCACCGAGCACCACTTCGCCCAGAGGGTTCATCGGGACTTGCCCCGAGAGGAACAGAAAGTCGCCGACCCGAATGGCCTTGGAGAACGGATAGGGCAGGTGGCTGGGGTAACGCTGGAAATTGTCAGACATGGTATGCAACCTCATTGGGGTGATTGATTAGCGCAAGCGACCAAGTGCCAGGCGTTGTGGCTCGACGCCCTGGCGGCGCAGTGCTTCGGGTAGGGGTTGATCGAGCAATTGGGCACAGGCCAGTTGCGATACGCCAGCCGCGGACTGAATGCCATAACCGCCCTGTGCCGCCAGCCAGAAGAAGCCTTCGCGGTGATCGTCCCAGCCAACCACCAGATCACCGTCGGCGACGAACGAGCGCAGGCCGGCCCAGCTGTGGCGTGGGCGGCGGATGGACAAGGAGGTGGCGGCTTCGATGTGGTAGATCCCGGTGGCGATGTCCAGCTCTTCGGGCATCACGTCCTGTGGCGGGACGGGATCGGCGTTGGCCGGCGAACCCAGCAGTTGGCCGGCGTCCGGTTTGAAGTAAAAGCTTTCGTCGATGCCGATCACCGCAGGCCAGCGTGAGAAGTCGATGCCTTCAGGGCCGTCGAAGGTAAAGGCGCTGCGTCGGCAGGGCTGCAACCCAATGGGCTGCACGCCGCACTGCTGTGCCACCTGGTCGGCCCAGGCGCCCGCGGCATTCACCAGGTTGCGTGCGCGCAACTGGCGGCCGTCGGCCAGTGTCAGGTGCCAGTGACGACCTTCGCGGGTGGCGACGCTCAGTTGGGCATCGCACTGCAGCACGCCACCGGCACGGCGCATGGCCCGTAAAAAACCCTGGTGCAACGCGTGGACGTCCAGGTCGCGGGCGTCGGTTTCGAGCATCGCCCCGACAATCGCTTCCGGGCGCAGGCAGGGCACCAACGCGAGGGCCTGCTCGGTATCAATCAATGAAACATTGCCAGCCTGTGCCTGCCCGGCATCGAAGGTTTGTTGCAGCAGGGATTGTTGCCCCTCGCCGGCGATGTACAGACAGCCGCGAGGCTCCAGCAGTGCATGTTCGGTGAAGTCAGTGGGCGGTTGCTCATAGAAGTCCCGGCTGGCGCGGGTCAATGCCTGGATCTGCGGTGTGCCATAGCTTTCCATGAACATCGCGGCGGAGCGTCCGGTGGCGTGATAGCCCGGCTGGCTCTCACGCTCGAGCACCACAACGCTGGCTTGCCCGGCCAAGCGATAGGCCAGGGAGGCCCCCGCAATACCACCGCCGATGATGGCGAAATCGAAACATTCGCTGTCCTGCATACCGAAATCACTCCTGTCTCTGGGGATGGGGAAAAAAGTTTTCCCCTTATTTTTATAATTCTCAGATACGAGAAATGTAAGATATGAGAATTCCGCAGTCAACCCATTGCCTTGAGGTATTATTTCCAGCCCTTGTCTTGGCTCAGCCCCAGGCACCGTTTTTCGTACGACAGAGAAGTCTGCATGAGTTCCGATCGAGTCTCGTGTCCCACGGACCATCCCTTGATAGATCGCGCCCAGGTCGGTGCGCGCCTGCGTGTCATCCGCAAAAACCAGAAGTTGACGCTTAAACAACTGTCCGAGCGTTCGGGCGTGGCGCTGTCGACCTTGTCGAAGATGGAGCTGGCGCAAGTGTCGGTGAGTTACGAAAAACTCGCGGCCGCCGCTCGTGCCCTGAGTGTGGACATTGCCCAGCTTTTCAGTCCGGCCAAGGCGGGGGTCAGTGCTGTACAGCCCACGGTGGTCAGCACCGCCATCGACAGTGCGGCGGGTTACAGCACGGGCAATTACGAATATCACCCGATGGCGGGGGATTTCCCCGGACGCAGCATGACGCCCATGTACGCGCGGATCTGTGCGCGCGAACTGAATCAGTTCGAAGACTACATCCGTCACCCCGGACAAGAGTTCGCCGTCGTCCTTTCAGGTCGTGTGCGCATTCAATTCGAAACGGGTGAATCCCTCAGCATTGGCTGTCGAGAAACAGCCTATTTCAACAGCTCAATAGGTCATATTTATCTGGCGGAAGGCGAGGATGGCGCCGACGCTGAAGTGATGGTGGTGATGTCGGAGTATTGACGCTGAGGGGGCTGTCAGTTCCAGGTTGAACTCACATTCCAGCTCGAGATAGCGACTGCCATATTCCAAGGATGCCAGGAACTCCATTGCGCTCGTGCGGTGTGCTCAAGGCCGAACGGGCGCAGGATGTGGCGCCGAATGCCTGCCCCGTTTAAAGACGCCAGCCGCTGCGACCTTGAGTAACCGATGAAATCTCGGGCATTCTGCGTGGCTAGGGGCTGGACATGCGGCCGCATGCCGCAATCCCCGGCTCATCGCCTGTAGTTGCTTGACGGTCGCATCAATCTCATCCGCCTTGGCCAAAAGCACGTCTCTATCAACAACGGCCTTACCATTCGGGGAAAGCATGGCACGTATCTCGTCCAGTGAGAGACCGCCTGCCTGTCCGAGTGCGATAACAGCCAACTGCTCAACCACGGCAGACGCAAACTGGCGGCGAGCCCCGCGCGGGCTGACTGACGCGATCAAGCCTTTCTTCTCGTAGAAACGCAATGTGTGGGCAGGAACTCCCGTGCGTTTGACGACCTCAGTGATATCCATTTTCAGCCCATTGACTTGAAGTTGACTTCAACTTCTATCATGCAACGGCAAGATTAATTGGTCCATGAACAAGAGGTAGGTATGGCATCGCTGGAAGTGGTTGCACACGTTTTTCTGTTGGGGGTTGGCGCTACCGTCGTCATGGATTTGTGGATGTTCCTCATGAAGGCCTTTGGCGTTCCAACGCTGAATTTCGCTTTCGTCGGGCGCTGGGTAGGTCATGTATGCCAAGGCAAATTCGCTCATGCCAGCATTGGACAAGCGATGCCGGTGCGAGGTGAAGTGGTCCTGGGCTGGGTGGTGCACTACGCCACGGGAGTTGCTTTCGCGGTGTTACTGGCGTGCATTCAAGGCGTCGCCTGGCTGCAGGAACCAACTTTCCTGCCAGCAATCGCTTTGGGCGTGGCAACAGTGGCAGTCCCGCTTTTTGTTATACAGCCCGCCATGGGGGCAGGATTTGCATCCTCCAAGACGCCGACGCCGGCCAAGAACTGCATGCGCAGTTTAATAAATCATACCGTCTTTGGCGTTGGCCTCTACCTGTCCGCGGTGGTGATTGCCTTGGCTTCGAAGTGAGCAGGGTTTGAGTCTTGCTTGTCATGCAACCGACTGGCAGTAAATCCGCCAACACTTGAGTAAGTGACAGTATGTACATTCCTACCCAATGGTCCCAAACATTCAGTGGGGCGCCTATTGAACGACAAACTATCGGAGAGTCAGGAGCCGAGGTTTCTCGCATCCGCTGCATCAATGGGGAACACCTGTTCGTGAAGTCCGAGCCCATTGGCGTACACAGTGAGCTGCCGGAAGAGATTGAGCGTCTTCGTTGGATGAACCGGCTTGACCTGCCTGGGCCAACAGTTCTTGATGCTACGACAGAAAATAATCGCCATTGGTTACTCATGAGTGCCGTCCCTGGACATGATCTGGCCAGTGCCAACGATTTGTCTCCACCCCAAGTCATCAGCATCCTGGCGGCGGCACTACGTACTCTGCACCAGATGCCAATTGATACATGTCCCTTTGATCACCCCTTGGAGCAGCGCATAGCCGCCGCCAGGAGTCGAGTGAGTGCCGGGCTCGTTGACGAGGCAGACTTTGACGATGAGCGGCTGGGTCGGACCGCTGAGGGTGTTTTCGCAGAGATGCTGTCGACGCTCCCTGAAACCTGTGATCTTGCGGTCACCCACGGCGATGCCTGCCTACCGAATTTCATGGTCGAAGGAAGCAGCTTTACCGGCTACATCGACTGCGGCCGGCTAGGCATCAGTGACATCTATCAAGATCTTGCACTGGCTGTCCGAAGCATAGAGCGCAACCTTGGACAGGCATGGGTAGCGCCATTTTTTCGCGCCTATGGTGTAGAGCCAGATCAGCAACGTATAGCGTTTTACTGTTTGCTAGACGAGTTCTACTGATGAGCCGACTTCTCCTTGTCGGATGCGGAGCCCGATCAAGGCATCATAGAGCTCTTGCTGCCCAGCTGGCAGAACCGGGAGCAGCGTCGCGCGGCGTTTGTCGACATCGAACCAGGACTCGACCAGCCGTCCCACAAGATAGAGCGCCGCAAGGCATCCGCCAGCGGTTGCAACGTTCCCCTGCCATACCAGCGGCTGGTCCATGGGCTCCAGTTCTAGACCAAGCCTGCGTCGGTGGACAAACTGGCGGATGTCTTCATCGACGGTCAGTGACGCCGCTGGCGCTCACTGGTATTCATCATGCCGGCGCCACCAGGGCCCCGTTTCATTGCGCCCCTTGGGCGCGCGGTCGAGCCATTGGTACATGCCCCACAATCCGTCCAGGCCCCGGGCGTAGGTGGAGTAGGTGTGATAAATCTCGCCGTCCTCCAGCACGAACGTACTCAACCCCGGCCGGTCGCGGGTGTAGGTCGGCGCATCGGTGCCACAGGTCGCGGCGAACTGTTTCACCGGTTCCGGTATTTCACTGGCGTCCATGGCATGGCCGCCGCGCTGATAGTTGTACTCGACCTGCCCTTCACGCTGCTGCGCTTCGGTGAAGTAAACGTTGAAGTCGGCGGTGAAATCGCTGTCGGCGGCCGAGGCCCAGGGAAAGGTCCAGCCCATCCGACGTTTGTAGGCCTGCAGTTTCGCCAACGGCGCGCGGGATATCGCCATCAGGGTCACGTCGTGGTTCGCCAGGTGGATGACGACGGGGTCGAAACTATCGGCGATGGCTGAGCAGGACGGGCAGCCGGCCGTGTAGTCGGGCCCGAACATGAAGTGGTAGACCAGCAGTTGCGAGCGCCCTTGAAAGAGCTCGGCCAGGGTTGCGCCGCCGCTGTCGGTATCGAAACGGTACGTCTTGTCGAGGCGAACCCATGGCAATGCCTGGCGTTGCCTGGCGACTTCATCGCAGCGTCGGGTCAGGGCCTTTTCCGCTTCGAGCAGTTGCAAGCGTGCCGCCAGCCATTGTTCCCGGGTCGCGGTTTTGTGCGTGTTCATCGTTGTACGCTCCTGGTGAAAGGTCGTGATTTAGACTAAACCCGGGTATCGAATGATGGGAGTGACAAGCGTGGCGGGATTTCGATGGACTCGATGATCGCGGCCGCCGCCCAGGCGCTGGCGGCGGGCAATCCGCTGGGCGCACTGGACCGTGTGGCCTTGCGCGACGATGCGCCGGCGCTGGCCCTGCGCGGTATCGCCATGGCGCAACTGGGCGATCTGGTGCGGGCCCGGGCGCTGGTCAAGCGTGCGCAACGGGCCTTTGCGCCCAGGGAAGTGCTGGCCCGTGCCCGATGTGTGGTGGCCGAGGCCGAAATCGCCCTGGCTTCGCGGGAACTCGGCTGGCCGGTCAAGGCGCTCGAAACGGCGCGGGTCACCCTTGAACACCACGGTGACCGGGTCAATGCCGCCCATGCGCGGTATCTGCAAATCCGCCGGTTGCTGCTGATCGGGCAGCTCAACGAGGCGCAGCAGTTATTGGCCGAACTCGACCCCGACCCATTGCCGCCAGCCTTGCGGGCAACCCATGAACTGGTGCTGGCGGGGATCGCCATTCGCCGCCTGCAATCGCACGCGGCGCGGGAGGCGTTGAACAGGGCCGGGCAAGCTGCCAGTCAAGCGGGGATTGCCGCGCTGATGGCTGAGGTCGAACACGCTGCGCGCCTGCTCGATGCCCCGGCGGCGCGCCTGATTGCGCGGGGTGAAGTACGGCCGCTGTTGCTCGATGACGTTGAAGCGTTGTTCTGTTCAACGTCACTGGTGGTGGATGCCTGCCGGTACGTTGTGCACGGCTGTGGCATGTCGGTGTCGCTCGCTACAAGGCCGATCCTGTTCGTACTCGCCCGCACATTGGCCGAGGCGTGGCCCGCCGACGTTACGCGGGAAACGCTGATCGCCCGGGCGTTCCGTTTGAAACTCTCGGATGAATCCCATCGCGCACGGCTTCGCGTGGAAGTCGGCAGGCTGCGTCAAGCACTCAAGCCCTTGGCCGGCATCACCGCGACGGCTCGCGGTTTTGTCCTGCAATCACCGGTGTGTACACAGGTGGTGACACTGGCGCCGCCGGTCGAGGAAAAATTTGCCGCGGTATTTGCCTGCCTCGCCGATGGCGAGTCGTGGTCGAGCTCCGCCCTGGCATTGGCGCTGGGTACCAGCCAGCGCACGGTACAGCGGACACTCGAGACACTGGCGGAGGAGGGCAAGGTGCAATGGTTTGGCCGTGGCCGCGCGCGGCGCTGGATGACGCCGCCCGTGCCGGGATTCACGACGACCTTGTTACTCCCGGCGCCGCTGCCCGGTGGCTAGGATGAACGCCACCAACCCCAATGAGGAATGCCGGAATGAAACACGCAACTGCTGAAATCATTCGTGAATATGGCCCGTTTGCCGATGTCGACCATGTGTGCGGCGTCACTTGGGACGGCGAAAAGGTCTGGTTCGCATGCAACAATAAAATCAACGCCCTGGACCCGGAAAGTGGCAAGGTGCTGGGCTCGATCGATGTCGCTGCCCATGCCGGCACCGCGTTTGATGGCGTACACCTGTTCCAGATCGCCGAAGACCGCATCCACAAGATAGACCCCCGCACCGGTCGTATCCTCTCGACCATTCCTGCCCCCGGCGCAGGCACCGATTCGGGGCTGACCTGGGCCGAAGGGACGTTGTGGGTGGGCCAGTATCGCGAACGCAAGATCCACCAGATCGACCCCGAGACCGGCAAGATCCTGCGCACCATCGAATCCAACCGTTTCGTCACTGGTGTGACCTGGGTGGACGGCGCGCTGTGGCACGGTACGTGGGAAGGCGATGAAAGCGAGCTGCGCCGGATCGATCCGCAATCGGGCGAAGTGCTGCAAAGCCTGAAAATGCCCGAAGGCGTGGGCGTGTCGGGGCTTGAGTCCGATGGTGGCGAGCGGTTGTTCTGCGGTGGCGGCGATAGCGGCAAGGTGAGGGTGGTGCGTCGGCCTGCCTGAGGCACCGGTGTTGGATGTGCCGGCCCCTTCGCTGTGTAGGAGCGAGCTTGCTCGCGAAGGGGCCGTTAGCTTCAACATCAATGCTGACTGATACTCCGCTTTCGTCGGAACGCCGCCCGGAGCAAGCTCGCTCCTACACAGCGAAGGCGGCGTGTCAGGCGCCATCAATGTTGGATGTGCAGCCCCTTTCGAACCGCGCTGCGGGCTTAGTTTTTTTCCGTCCAGCCATGTTTTCTGCTGGTCGAAATCGGTCTAAAAGCCTGGTTGGCAATCGTGTCTGTTTTGCTATCCTCAACCTTGTAGGTGAAGACGCAGACTGATGCGCAAAAGGATAGCAAGGAGACGTGGGGCGCGTTCCGAAGGGTACACGGTTAGAAAGATCCCCGCGCTGGGATCCAGCCCTTATGCCGTGTGAAGCAGAAGAGTTCCATTACAGTTTCACGGCTCTTTTGTGGGAGGCCTGATAAACCTTGTAAGCCGGAGACCAGCGCCGGCCACCTACTTATTACATTCACCCACGAAGCCCGCCCAGTGCGGGCTTTTTAATGCCCGCAAGGTGGGTCCGGTCAGCGGCTCAGGGCGCGCCAAACAGCATCGTCCAGTAAACACCGTTGTCGCTGCGCGCGTTGGCGGCGTACGCGGCACCGACCTGGGTGAACATCGGGTTCATCAGGTTGGCGCAGTGCCCGGGGCTGGCGAGCCAGCCGGCCATGGCCTTGCTGGGTGAACCTTGCCCGGCGGCGATGTTTTCACCGATCTGCCGGCCACGGTAGCCGGCGGCCTTTGCACGGTCATAGGGCATGTCACCGTCGGGATCTTGATGCGCGAAATAATTGCCGTAGGCCATGTCCTTGCTGTGGCCTTGTGCTGCGGAGCCCAGGGCAGCACTCCAGGACAGCGGCCGTGCGGCGGCAAAACGCTGGCGACCGCAAAGTCGCGGCTTGGCCCGGGCCGCGTTGACCTGCGCCAGCAACGCCTGTGCGGCGCTGCGTGGATCGCTGGTTTGCCCGTCGAGTACCGGCTTGGCGAGTACCACTTGCCACTCGCTCCCGGCGCGGCTGACACCGATGTCGGCGTATTGGTTGTCGAGCAGTGCGGCGCAGTGCTCGTCCTGGAACATATCGAAGGCTTCTTCGGCATCCCGTGCACCCACCACGCGGATGGACCGCACCATGGTTGCCTGATAGCCGGAAGCCTTTAACCGGTCCCGCAACCCACCACCATAGCCAACGGGCAGGGCCAGGTTCGACTTGAGCTTCAGGGGTGATAAGCGTTGCGTCGGCCGCCGGTCGCAGCGTTGCGGATGGGCGCGATAGTCGTTGATGGCGTCTACCAGTTGCCGTTGCCCATCGGCGTGGGCGGGGCTTGCAAAAACCGGAAGCAGGGAAAACAGGCACAGCGAAGAAAAGCGCAAGGCAACGACAGTTTGGCGCATGGGACGGGCAACTCGGATGAGATGACGACGATAGGAGTGGGGAAAGCGCTGGGTATGACTGGTGACTCGACACAAGGTTCACGGCGGACAAACAGCTGCCTGTCGTCCAGCCGAGGCGTCCGACGAAGGGTAAGGCGTGGTGCGCCGTTTAAACGGGATCCTGGTCCTCGCTCGGTCGCAGCCTGAAACGACAGACATGCCCGCCGCGCACCATGCATTCGCTGTGTTCGACTTCACCGCCGCCCAGTGCGCCGATCAAGGCCAGGTCCAGTTCGCAGACCACCGGGTGGGCGGCGGCCAGGCGATGGAACACGCAGTTATGCGCGACGATTTCCGGGGTGCCTCCTGAGCGAAAAAACACCTCGGCTTCGTAGCCCGTCTGGTTCATGTGCTGCACGATCCTGGCTTCATCCACGACCTGTTGCTCCAGGTCCGAAGCCAGTTTTCGGCCCATGCTGCGCATCAGCGAGGCCAGGGCTTCAGGACCGATGATGCCCGCCACTTCATCAATCAATATGCTGGCCAGTAGCTGATAGTGGCGAGGGAACTGCTCCCGCGCGTGGTCGGTGAGCCGATACAGCTGCTCCGGACGCCGGCCCGTCGGACGGGTGTCGCCGCGCAGCACCAGAGCGTCACGCTCCAGCGCCGCCAGGTGTTGGCGGATCGCCGTGCGCGTGACGGCCAGGTGTTCAGCCAACTCGTCAATGCTCATGCCGCCCGCATGGTGCAGCAGTGCATTGAGCAGGTCCTGCTGTGTTCGGCCCAGTCCTTCCAGCATGGGATGCCCTCGCGCGATATCAGAACTTGTCAGGGAATTGCTTGACCAGCGCGGCGGTCAGCGCGTCGGCCAGGGCCAGGATGTGCGTGCGCATCATCGCCCAGGTACGGGCTTCGCCGGCGTAATCGTGGGCGGCAAACTCATCGATCTGGGCGACGTGGTGACCGCCATGGGCCGACAACATCGTCACCAGTGTCGCCTCAGGCAGATTGGGGTTCGCCGTAGCCAGAAACGCCGCAATCGCCTTGGCATTGCTGGTCAACTCGGTGACGGCAGCCTGCTTGCCCTTGGCGTCTTTCGCGACGGTGGCATCGCTGTAGTGTTTCACCGCGCCCCAGTGACCGGCAAGCAGCTTGAGCAGTTGATCCGCCGCCGGTTGGCCGTAGAGCGGGGCGATGCTGTTGGCGATTTTGGTCGCGTTGTCGACGACTTGGTCCGCCGCGACTTTGGCTTGCTTTTTGTCGGCGGATTGATTGGCCAGCGCGTAGTTTCTGATCCAGAAAATGTGTTCGACCCAAAGGTCACGCTCGGCCAGGCGCGTGGTCAGCGCGGGGCTGTCGGCAGCGGCAGGTGAGGCGGCGGGCGTCTGGCTCCAGACCGGTTGCGCACAGAAAGCCAGCAGGAGCAAAGCCAGGGTTTTGATATTCATGACGGCACCCTCTGAGAGTGGGAACGTTCGACAATATCAATATAGGCATAAAAATATGTTTTTATTGAGTGCTGGTGAATTCTCGGATGAACGGCCACAGGTCACAGGTATGTTCTACCTTGCTTGCTACAACCCATCCCCCAGCCTCTTGAGGTACTCAGGGCTGTCGCTGATCGAGTTATGTCCTGTCCCCGGTATCACCTGCAATGACGCCACACCGCGGGTGAAATGACTTAACAGACGCTCGGTACTTGAGCGCGGAATCACTTCATCATGCTCGGCGGCAATCAGACGAGTCGGCACCGTGATGCGGGCGGCGTAGCGCCAGGACTGGTATTTATCCTTCAACAACCAGCGCACCGGAAACCAGCGAAATTGACGGGCAGCCAGCCCTTCGAGGCTGTTATAGGGCGTGATCAACACCAGTCGCGCGGCCGGGCGTTCGCTGGCCAGGCGCACGGCAACCCCGGAACCCAGGCTGCGTCCGACCACCGCCACATGCGGATGGCTGACATACACCTGGTCGAACAAGGTGATGGCATCGCGGGCAATGGCCTCTTCGGAAGGTGAGCCGGAACTGCCGCCATAACCCCGGTAATGCAGTAGGTACAGCGCGTAGTCAGGGAAGGCTTGGGAGAACTCGGGCAGGTTGCGCGAGACGTCTTCGGCATTGCCGCCGAAATAGATCAGCGCGTTGGGACCCTCGTGCGGTCGGATGGAGACCAGCACCTGTGCGTCGGCGACAGGCAGGGTGAGCAGCGTCGCGGCGGTCCCGATGGCGCGCGGTTGCGGGTAATAAATCAGCGCCCGCTGGAACACGAACAGCGCCACGCACAGCGCCAGGTACAACGCAGCGATGATGACGACGAGTAATAACAGGGTGCGCGACATTCGACTAACGTTAGTGGGCGGCATTGACTGCTCGGGGTTTGAAAGTGGCTGGCGCAAGGCTTTCTGAGTGTAGTCAATCGACCCTTGGCGCGGGTTTTCCGGGTTGTCGGCGCAACAGCCCGGACCCCGGCGACTGGTGAGAAGCGTTTTATGAGCCATCCTGAGGGTTACACCCGTAGAGAAGTACTCACGCTGGCTGCCGGTGCTTCGGCGGTCTTCACGTTCGGTCCGGCGGGTGCACAGCCCGAGCCGTCGACGGGAACAGGAGGCAAGACCATGCAGACCCGCGCCATTCCTTCCAGCAACGAGTCCTTGCCGATCGTAGGGTTGGGCACTTATCGCGGATTCGATGTCGAACCTGCGCAACCGGCCTGCAAAGACTTGCCCGCGGTGCTCGATGCGTTGTTCGACAAGGGTGGCAAGCTGATCGACAGCTCGCCGATGTACGGTCGCGCCGAACAGACCATCGGCGAACTGCTGTCGATCCATGAGCCGCGCTCACCGGCGTTCCTGGCCACCAAGGTGTGGATCCGGGGCCGCGAAGAAGGCATCGCGCAGATGGAACAATCCTTCGCCCTGTTGCAAACCGACCGGATCGATCTGATGCAGATCCACAACCTGCTGGACTGGCAGACGCACTTGCCGACCCTGCGCCACTGGAAGGAACAAGGGCGTATTCGTTACATCGGCATCACCCATTACACCGCATCAGCCTATGAAGAAGTGGAAGCGGTACTCAAGGCCGAGCCACTGGACTTTTTGCAGATCAACTACGCCCTGGATGATCGCGCAGTCGAGAAACGCCTGCTGCCGTTGTGCCGTGAGCGTGGGGTAGCGGTGATTTGCAACCGGCCGTTCGGCGGTGGCGGCTTGCTGGCCAGGCTGAGGGATAAGCCGCTGCCAGGCTGGGCGGCGCAAGTCGGGGTCAAGAGCTGGCCGCAACTGGCGCTGAAGTTCCTGCTGTCGCATTCGGCGGTGACCTGCGTGATTCCGGGCACCGGCAACCCGCGCTACATGGCGGAAAATGCCCGGGCCGGTTTCGGCCCGATGCTGACCGACGCCCAGCGTCAGCAACTGATTGCGCTGGTGGGCTAGCGACTCAGCCAACGCAGGCCGGCGAGTCCCGGAACCTCTCCTATACTGTTTCGCGTCCATGCCGTTGAAAGCGCATTCGCTGCCCTGACGGCGTCCCTGTCCATCACTGCAAGGAGATCGAACATGGCTATCCGTATTGGCGACGAAGCACCGGACTTCACCGCCGACACCACCGAAGGCACCCTCAACTTTCACCAATGGATCGGCGATGGGTGGGCCATCCTGTTTTCCCATCCCAAGGATTTCACCCCGGTGTGCACCACCGAACTGGGCTACCTGGCCAAACTCAAGCCGGAATTCGACAAGCGCAACACCAAGGTCCTCGGCCTCAGCGTCGACCCGGTCAGTGACCATAACCGTTGGGTCGGTGACATCGCCGAGACCCAGGGCACGGCGGTCAACTATCCGCTGATCGGCGACGAAAACCTGGTGGTGGCCAAGCTCTACGACATGATCCATCCCAATGCCAGCGGCGGCGCGCGCACGGCAGTGGACAACGCCACGGTGCGTTCGGTGTTCATCGTCGGCCCGGACAAGAAGGTCAAGGCCATGCTGATCTACCCAATGAGCGCCGGGCGCAACTTCGATGAAGTGCTGCGCCTGCTCGATTCCCTGCAACTGAATGCCAAGCACACCGTTGCCACGCCAGTGAACTGGCGGCCGGGTGAAGACGTGATCATCCCGACCTCGGTGTCTGACGAAGACGCGAAGAAGAAATACCCGGATGGCTTCAAGACCTTGAAGCCGTATCTGCGGACTGTGGCTCAGCCGAAGTAGTCACCAGCAGTGGGACCGCCATCGCGAGCAAGCTCGCTCCCACAGGGATCTCCAGCGAACACAAGAACTGTGTACGACAGAGATCCAATGTGGGAGCGAGCTTGCTCGCGATGAGGCCAGTTCTGCCGGCCTCAACTTCCGGTCAAACCAGATACTTCTTAAACCACCCCAACGTCCGCTCCCACGCCAGCTTCGCCGCCGCCTCGTCATAACGCGGCGTCGAATCATTGTGAAAGCCATGATTGCAGCCCGGATAAATATAGGCCTCATAGGTCTTGCCCCCGGCCTTCAACGCTTTCTCATAGGCTGGCCAGCCTTCGTTGATCCGCGTATCCAGTTCGCCGTAGTGCAGCATCACCGGTGCCTTGATCCGTGGCACCTCCTCGGCCGTTGGCTGACGGCCATAAAACGATACGGCGGCACCCAGTTCCGGATAGGCCACGGCAGCGGCATTGGTCACGCCACCGCCGTAGCAGAACCCGGTGATACCGACTTTTCCAGTGGCGGCGGGGTGTTTCATCATCCACTCGACGGCGGCGAAAAAGTCGTTCATCAGCTTTTCCGGGTCGACCGTGGCCTGAAGTTCGCGGCCCTTGTCGTCATTGCCGGGATAACCGCCGACCGAACTCAGGCCGTCCGGGGCGAGGGCGATGAAACCAGCTTTGGCCACACGCCGGGCGACGTCTTCGATGTACGGGTTGAGCCCGCGGTTTTCGTGCACGACCACCACCGCCGGCACCTTGCCGGTGGCCTTGGCCGGACGCACCAGATAACCACGAACCTGGCCGTGGCCCTTGGGCGACGGGTAGGTGATGTATTCGGCAAGAATGTCCGGATCGGTGAACTCGACCTGCTCGGCCAGTGCGTAGTTGGGGCTCAACGCGGCGAGCAGGGCACCCGCGGTCAAACCGCCGAAGGTAAACAGCGCCGCACGGTCGAGAAACTCCCGGCGGTTGATCTTGCCGTGGGCGTAGTAGTCGTAGAGTTCCAGCAGTTCAGGGGCGAAGTCTTTGGCAGTTAGACGGGTCATTGCTGCAACTCCTCTCGGCTGGTTTAACACGGACCCTTGTGGGAGCGAGCTTGCTCGCGATGGCAGAGTGTCATTCAACATAGATGTCGACTGGTCTGCCGCCATCGCGAGCAAGCTCGCTCCCACAGGGGGCTATGGTGGATGTTTGATGTGCATTCTGTTCATTTCACGCACTGCGCCCCGGCCTTGGCCACCTGCGCATCCTGCCCGGGCTTGACGCCCGACACACCAACAGCACCAATCACCTGCCCATCGAAAACGATCGGCACGCCACCCTCAAGCGAGGTCAGCAACGGTGCTGACAGGAAAGCGTAGCGCCCAGCGTTGACCATGTCCTCATAGCTTTTCGATTGGCGCCGCCCGAGGGCTGAGGTCCGCGCCTTTTCGGTGGCGATGTAGGCACTGCCAGGCGCGCAGCCGTCGAGGCGCTCGAGGGCCAGCGGGTGGCCGCCGTCATCGACTACCACGATGGTCACGGCCCATTGATTGGCCTGTGCTTCGGCGCGGGCGGCTTTGATGATCTGCTGGACTTCGGTCTGGCTCAGCACGGCTTTGCGGTTCATGGACATCTCCAGGGTTTAGTTAAGGCAGGGCGTCTTCGACCAGTTCGATCCAGTGCCGCACCGGGGTTCGGCCCGCGCCGTCGAGGTGCGTCTGGCAGCCGATGTTGGCCGTGACAATCACCTCGGGATGGCCGCTTTCCAGGGCGTTGAGCTTGTTGTCGCGCAACTGCCGCGACAGTTCGGGCTGAGTCAGCGAATAGGTGCCCGCCGAGCCGCAGCACAGGTGCCCGTCGGGGACTGACGTCAGGTTGAAACCGAGTTCGGTCAGCAGTGCTTCCACGGCACCGCCGAGTTTCTGTCCATGCTGCAAGGTGCAGGGGCAATGGAAGGCCACGCGTTGGGAGGCGTGGATGCCAAGTTTCCCCAGCGGCTCGTCGCGCAACACTTCCACCAGGTCCCGGGCCAGCACGCTGACCTTTTTTGCCTTGTCGGCATAGGCCGGGTCGCTGGCGAGCAGATGGCCGTAATCCTTGATAAAGGCGCCGCAACCGCTGGCAGTCTGCACAATCGCTTCGGCGCCTTTTTCGATGCCCGGCCACCACGCGTCGATGTTGCGCCGGGCGCGATCGAGGCCGGCGGCCTGGGCGTCCAGATGGTAATCCACGGCGCCGCAGCAACCGGCCTCGCGGGTCGCGATGACGCTGATCCCCAACCGGTCCAGCACCCGCGCCGCCGCGGCATTGGTGTTGGGTGACAGGCTGGGCTGCACGCAACCTTCGAGCATCAGCACCTGACGCTCACGCAGGGTCATGGGCCGCGGCTTGGCCGGGTAGACAGTTCGCGGCAACTTGCTTTGCAGGGTGCCGGGCAGCAACGCGCGGAACACCTGACCGCTATTGACCAGGCTTTTAAACAAGTCCGGATGCGGCACGGTCTGCCGCAACCCCTCGCGCAACAGGCGCTGACCGAGCGGGCGCGGCACCGCCGCATCGACCACCGCTCGACCGATGTCCAGCAGGTTGTGGTAGTCGACGCCCGACGGGCAGGTGGTTTCACAGTTGCGGCACGACAGGCAGCGATCCAGGTGCTGCTGGGTCTTTTGCGTGACGTCGTTGCCTTCCAGTACTTGCTTGATCAGGTAGATACGGCCCCGTGGACCGTCCAGTTCATCGCCGAGCAATTGATAGGTCGGGCACGTGGCATTGCAGAACCCGCAGTGCACGCAGGTGCGCAGGATGCTTTCGGCTTCTGCGGCGCGGGGCAGATGGCTGGCGCTTTCACTCAAGGTCGTCTGCATGGTTCAAAGCTCCGCGTACAGGCGTCCGGGGTTGAAGATGCCCCGTGGATCGAGTTGTTGTTTGAGGTTGCGGTGATAACGCATCAGCGCCGGGGGCAGTGGATGGAAGGGGCTGTCGGTCAGGCCGTGGCTGAAGCAGGTGACATGGCCGCCGACCTCGTCGACGACCTGGCGGATGTACGCTGCTTCGGCATCGGATTTCAGCCAGCGCTGGGCGCCCCCCCAGTCGATCAACTGACGCCCCGGCAGCGACAGGAGCGGCGTGTTGTTCGGCAAGGACAGGCGCCAAAGCGGTTGGTCTTCATCGAAGAAACTCAAGCGCTGTTCATTGAGATCGTCCCACCAGCAAGCCTCCAGCCGTTCGCCTCCGAGGCGCTCGTGGGCCGCTGCCACCGAACCTTCACCGCCCTCAAGCCGCAGGTGCAGGCGTGAGCCGTCGTGACAAGCCGCGCTGATCGGCAACGGCTGCTGGCCCCATTCCGCCAGACGCAGCAAGGCGCGTTCAGGGTCCATTTCCAGGCTGATGCTTAAGGCTTGCCGGGGTTTGGGCAGCACTTTGAGGGAAACTTCGGAGATCAGCCCGAGGCAGCCATAACTGCCGGCCATCAGGCGTGACAGGTCGTAGCCGGCGACGTTTTTCATCACTTCGCCACCGAAGCGCAACAGCTTGCCTTGCCCTGTGATCACCCGCGTGCCAAGAATGAAGTCCCGCACCGAACCGACCCACGGGCGTCGTGGCCCGGACAGCCCGCAGGCGATCATGCCGCCGACGGTGGCGCCGTCGCCAAAGGCCGGCGGTTCGCAGGGCAGCATCTGTTGCGCGGCGTCCAGCACCTGCGTCAGTTGCGACAACGGTGTGCCGCAACGGGCGGTGATCACCAGTTCAGTCGGGTCGTAACTGACGATGCCCCGGTGCGAGCGGGTGTCGAGAATTTCCCCGGCCGTGGTGCGGCCGAGAAAGGCTTTGCTGTTGGAACCCTGGATGCGCAACGGCGTGGCGTTTTCCAGCGCCTGATTGACCTGTTCCAGCAGTGACTGGCTGTCATCGAAATCTTCAGGGCTGCGCATCAGAAACGCTCCAGCTCAGGGAAGGGCAATTGACCGCCATGTATGTGCATGGCACCGAATTCGGCGCAGCGGTGCAGGGTCGGGATGTTCTTGCCGGGGTTGAGCAGGCCGCTCGGGTCGAAGGCGGCCTTGATGGCATGGAACAGGGTCAGTTCATCGCTGTTGAACTGTGCGCACATCTGGTTGATCTTCTCGCGGCCCACGCCGTGTTCACCGGTGATGCTGCCGCCGACTTTCACGCACAACTCCAGAATCCTGCCGCCCAGGGCTTCGGCGCGATCGAGTTCACCGGGTTGATTGGCGTCGAACAGAATCAACGGATGCATGTTGCCGTCGCCGGCATGGAACACGTTGGCCACCCGCAGGCCGTATTCGTTCGAGAGTTCGGCGATGGCGTGCAGTACGCCGGGCAGTTCGCGACGGGGGATGGTGCCGTCCATGCAGTAGTAGTCCGGGGAGAGGCGGCCCACCGCCGGGAAGGCATTCTTGCGCCCGGCCCAGAAACGCACGCGCTCGGCTTCGTCTTTCGCCTGGCGCAACTCGATGGCGCCGGCCTGTTGCAGCACCTGGCGCACCCGGTCGCAGTCATCGCAGACATCGGCTTCAACGCCATCGAGTTCGCACAGCAGAATGGCCTGGGCGTCCACCGGATAACCGGCGTGGATGAAGTCCTCGGCGGCGCGGATGGCCAGGTTGTCCATCATTTCCAGGCCACCGGGGATGATGCCGGCGGCGATGATGTCGCCGACTGCGCGCCCGGCTTTTTCCACGGAATCGAACGCAGCCAGCAGCACTTTGGCGGTCTGCGGTTTGGGCAGCAGTTTGACCGTGACTTCGGTGATCACCCCGAGCAGGCCTTCGGAGCCAGTGAACAGCGCCAGCAGGTCGAAACCGGGAGAGTCGAGGGCATTGGAGCCCAGGCTCAAATGCTCGCCATCGACGGTAAGGATGTCGACCTTGAGCACGTTGTGGACCGTCAGGCCGTACTTCAGGCAATGCACGCCACCGGCATTTTCCGCGACGTTACCGCCGATGGAGCAAGCGATCTGCGAGGACGGATCCGGCGCGTAATACAGGCCGAACGGTGCCGCCGCCTGGGAAATCGCCAGATTGCGCACACCGGGCTGAACCCGTGCGGTACGGGCGGCGGGGTCGATGCTCAGGATGTTGTTGAAGCGCACCATCACCAGCAGCACGCCTTTCTCCAGGGGCAGCGCCCCGCCGGACAAACCGGTGCCCGCGCCACGGGCCACCACGGGGACGTGCAGCTCATGGCAGACGCGCAGCACCCCTTGCACTTCGTCGATATATCGGGGCAACACCACCAGCATCGGCGTGGTGCGATAGGCCGACAGTCCGTCGCATTCGTAGGGCCTGAGTTCCTCCTGCTGATGCAGGATTTCCAGATTCGGCAACCGGGTTTTCAGGGCGTGCAACAGCGCCTGTCTGTCGACGTCGGGCAAGGCGCCGTCAACGCGCTCATCGTAGAGAATGTTCATCGATTCATGACTCCCGCTGGAGGCCACTGACTTTCATCATTGGCCCGTCAGGCTCCGCTGTCCATGAGATCGTTGTCTGCTCGACGTACCACCGTCCACTGTGGGAGCAAGCTCGCTCCCACAGTGATCAGGTTTGAGCAGGATTACGCGTGTATTCGATTCAGTGCCCACCCACCACCATATGGCTGAACGGCGCGACGTAGGCCTGCAACGACACCAGCCCGCCAACCAGGATCGCCAGCACAATCGAGTGGAAGAACACGTAGCGCAGGATTTCTCCTTCATGGCCGTACCAGCGGGTGGCCGTGGAGGCAACCACGATCGACTGGGCGTCGACCATCTTGCCCATGACCCCACCGGAACTGTTGGCGGCGGCCATCAACACCGGGCTGATGCCCAACTGCTCGGACGTCACCCGTTGCAAGCCGCCGAACAGTACGTTGGACGCCGTGTCCGAACCGGTCAACGCCACGCCGAGCCAGCCGAGCAAGGTACCGAACATCGGATAGAAGATGCCCGTCGCGGCGAAGGCCAGGCCCATGGTCGCATCCAGGCCCGAGTAGCGCGTGAGGAAGCCCAGCGCGAGCATCGCCGCAATGGTGATCAGCGAGTAACGCACCACCCACAGGGTGCGCAGGTACTGGCGAATCAGTTGCGGGATCGAGTAACCCATCAGCAAACCGCCGACAATCGCCGCCAGCAGAATGCCGCTGCCGGTGGCGGTGAACCAGGTGAACTTGTACACCGCCTCTTCGGTTTTCGGCGCGGGTACCACTGGCGGGACTTTCTCGACCTGCAAGTGCAGGGTGGTGAAGGTCACGACCGGCGCAAACAGCGGGTTCGCCTCGCGCAGCGGTTTACCTTGAGGATCGAGCTTGGCAGCACTGGTTTGCGGGTCGATGGCAGGGCGGGTGTCGAAGGTGTTCTTGAAGCCCTGGGTGCCCCAGATGAATACGAAGATCGTCAGGATGATCCACGGCATCCACGCGCGCATCACTGCCGGCTTCGCTTCGTTGGCGAAGGTTGCAGTGGGTACGGGTTTCTCGTCGTGCTCGGCGTCGATCTTCGAATTGTCGACCCGGCCGGACAGCGCCGCGGAGGTGTGCACGGTGGCCGGTTTCCACACCCTGAGAAAGCCGGTCAGGCAGGCCATGGAAATCAGCGCGGCGATCACATCCACCAGCATCGGCCCGTGATAGTTGGAAACCAGGAACTGCGGCACGGCAAAACTGACCCCGGCCACCAGGATCGCCGGCCAGATTTCCAGCATCTTGCGCCAGCCGGCAAAGGCCCAGATCAGCCAGAACGGCACCAGCACCGAGAAAAAGGGCAACTGTCGGCCGACCATCATCGACAGCTCCATTTCATCCAGCCCGGTGACCTTGGCCAGGGTGATGATCGGCGTGCCGAGGGCACCGAACGCCACGGGGGCAGTGTTGGCGATCAGCGCCAGCCCCGAAGCGGCAAGCGGCGAAAAGCCCAGCCCGATCAGAATCGCCCCGGTCACCGCCACCGGCGTACCGAAACCGGCCGCGCCTTCGAAAAACGCACCGAAGCAGAAAGCGATCAGGAGCAATTGCAGGCGTCGGTCATCGGTGATGCGCGCCAGGGAGTCTTGCAACACTTTGAACGAACCGTTCTCGGTGGTCAGGCGGTGCAGGAAGATGATGTTCAACACAATCCAGCCAATCGGCAGCAGACCGTTGGCTGCACCGAACAGCGCAGCCGACCCCGCCATGTTCGCCGGCATGCCGAAGGCGAAGATCGCGATCAGCAAGGCCGAGGTCAGGGCGAGCAACGCCGCCAGGTGTGCCTTGACATGGAAAAACGCGAGGGACGCCAGCATCACCACCACCGGCACAGCCGCCATGAGCGTTGAAAGCACCGGGTTACCGAACGGATCGTAGACTTGCTGCCAGACCATGTTCCACCTCTGCTTTTTATTGTTGGACGTGCAGATCCCCTGGGGGGGAGGTGGACTTCAGTATAGGTGGCATTGCGCCGCTGTCAGGGCAAGCCTCCGGTCCTGCCAATCGGCGCATTTCGGAGGGCTGAGCTAGCATGGCCAGTAGGGTTTGAATTCAGTCAGGGGAGCAATGCAGTCATGACCGAGCGCCATATGGAACACAAGGAAACGCTATCGAACGGATGCAACATCAAGGTCAAGGCCGAGATATTGAAGGACGGTTCGTTGGGCATGTTCATCGGTGTCTATCGGCCGGACGGCTCGGCCATCGATGAAAACCACGACCCACGGCCGCACATGCTGGACATGGAAGCGGCGATGGATTGGGGGATCGATATTGCCAAGGGGATTGGCAATAGCCAGCGAACGTTGTGAGCCCAGGCGACCGGCGGTCGCTGTCAGAACCCGAACGAACGGGTCGAGCCTTTTACCAGCTCGATATCCAGCAGATGCTCGACCAGCACGTCATTCAAAAAACGGAACTGATCATTGAATCCGACCACTTCGTTGCTGAAGTGATGATCGGCTGCCGGGATCAGCAATGCCTCGAACTTCTCGTCGAACAGCAGAGTCAACTCTTTACGCGACTCGAATTTCTGCGCGTAGAAATTGTTGCCGAACACCGGAAAACGCACGGCGAGGGTGACGGTGTGAATCATGATGTTTGCTCCTCGCTCAGGACGTACCAGGAAAATACGCACAATGTGAAAGCCGTCAGAGCCAGGCAGGTCAGCAGATGGATCAGCATGATGTCCCCCTCCGATTCGGGGTTTCGTGTTGGCTTGGGATCGATCCTACGCTGACGGCCATCAAACGGAAGGCAATCGCGGCGATGGTGATTATCGATGCAAGTGATGGCGGTTTTTTCGCTGTTGATGCGGGCCCTTTCGCGGGCTCCGGGACATCGCCACCTATACTTAAACCGAAAGTTTTGCGTGTCGGGCATTTCGCCCGGTGCCAACTTCAGGAAGCCGCCATCTTGAACCTGCGTTCGCTGATCATTGCCGTGCTGGTGGTGTTGGCGGGGTGTGCCACATCTGTGCGCGCGCCGGTGGAAGTGGCACCGGTAATCGTTCCTGCCAGCACCTGGCAACAAGTGGACCGGGAGATCGTCATCGCGTCGCAGGCGGCCACCGAGCAGAGCAAAATCTACGCCCGCGGCGCCATGGATTACTGGCGCACACGGGTCTATGAATTGACCGAACAGAATTTCATTCCGTGGTTCAGCAGTTACTGGACCCAGGAATGGCTGTCGATGAAGGTCAGCTGGTACACCATCAGCGCCAAGGGTGAGCAGGACGCCGTGGAAAAACGCCTGGCGGCGTACCTGCTTGAAGCCTATCAGGATAAGGTCCTGGCCCCGGCGGCCGTGGAAATCGATCCCGATGCGATTCTCGGCCTGGCAGCGGCGTTCTATGTCGACATCCTCAAGGAAGAACTGCAGAAAATCTCCAACCGCCACGGCGTGCCGATGGCCCAGCTCAACGGGCGCATCCAGAAAGTCCCGGCCATCGCCCTTGGGCCTCCGCCGACGAGGGACGCCTCGTTGTACCAGGTCGTGCACACCGAACCGCTGAACTCCTTGCCGGCCTTCGCCGCGCTGATCGACAAAGTCCATAAGGCCGGTGGCGACAAGGGGGTGGGCTCGACCGACACCGCGATGGCGCCGGTGGCCAGGCGCGCCAGCCGGCGGATGGAAGCCGAAATGGCCCCGCGCGGGGCCGCCAGCGCCGTGGCCGCAGCGACCGGGAAACTGGCCGGTGGCTTGATCACGCTAGGGGTGGCTGGCATTCGCGCATTCATCCAGGCCTTTGACCGGCCCGATAGCGAGGCGCTGATTCGCCGTAGCCTGGGCAATACCTTCGACAAGGCCTGGACCAAACTGGTGCAGAGCCCGACCAGCGGCGTCATGGCCTGCACGCTTTACATGGCGGCGCAGATCGAAGGCAGCCTGGCGGAACGCACTGCACCGCCGGTCGGTTTGAGCACCGGCACTGTCGATCGGACGCCAGCGCAATCGACTACCCAGCAGCACACCCCATGACCGAAGGAGAAAAACGCATGTCTTACGTCGATGGTTTTATCGCTGCCGTACCCACCGCCAACCGTGAGCAATACATCAAACACGCCGAAATCGCCGCCTCGATCTTCAAGGAAAACGGTGCCTTGAGCGTGGTCGAATGCTGGGGCGAAGACGTGCCGCAAGGCAAGGTCACCTCGTTCCCGATGGCGGTGAAACTCAAGGACGGCGAAACCGTGGCTTTTGGCTGGATCATCTGGCCGGACAAGGCCACCCGCAATGCCGGGATGGACAAGATGATGCAGGACCCGCGCATGCAGCCAAACGTCAATCCGATGCCGTTTGACGGTCAGCGCCTCGTGTATGGCGGGTTTGAAGTGCTCCTCAAAGTCTGACGCCGGCCGCGGGATCACTCCGGCGTCGGGGTGATCCTGCAACTCTTGCGCTGGCGGATCTCGTCGTCCGTCGGCCGCTCGCGGATGAACTCGAAGCGCGGCTCGCCTTCGCTGTAATGCACCAGCCAGCCCCATTCCAGCTTGAGTTCATCCTGGCCGGGCTCGGGCGGTCTGGCCCACCATGGTTCCTTGCTGATGATCTGTCGCATGGCCCCCTCCGGTTTTTCGGGATGCTAGGGGGCGTTCTCAATTAGTTTTCCCGTCGCGTTGTTGCCTTAAAGCGGGCCAGGCAAGGCGCAGGCCGCTGGGAATGGTTGTTCCCTTTCCAAGGCCTGCAACGCAGCCTGGCCCGCTTTAAGGCACAACCCGAAGGGCCGGGCCTGCTGTTGTGCAGGGCTGCGTTGCTCGAAGCTTATTTGGAATGACCAAACCACGCTTCTCGCGCCTTGCCCTGCACAACAGCAGACCCGGCGCGGCGGGAAAACTAATTGAGAACGCCCCCTGGAACTATAACGCGCCTGCCCCACGGCGCCAGAAATGCGCTGGCCGGAACGCGGCTGTTGAGTACACTCAGGCAGTCTTATCCAGGAGGTGTCCGGCATGAACGACGAATCCCGCGAGCCGTTCAAACGCCTGTTCTTTGCGCTGAACTGTGCCCCGGCCATGCGCCGGGAGATCGCCCAGTGGCGCAGTGCGCTGCAACTGCGCAACGGACGGCCGGTGCCGACGGAAAACTTTCACCTGACGCTGAAGTTTTTGGGGGCGGTGGGTGTGGCGCAGATCGCCGAGCTCTGCACCGCTGCGGCGTCCATCCGTACACCGGGCGAGCGCTTGACGGTGGTGCTGGATCGGCTGGACGTGTGGCGCAGGGCAGGGGCGCTGGTGCTCGCGCCGCAGCAGGCGCCCCCGGCATTGCTGCGCCTGGTGTATGCCCTGGAACAGGCGATGTTGCCGTTCGGGCTGGAGGAAGCACCAAGGGAATATCGTCCGCACCTGACCCTGGCACGGCAGTATCGGGCGCCGGTGCCGGAGTCCACGACCGCACCGGAATTCTTCCTGCGTGCCGACCGATTCACCCTGTTCGAATCCCACAAGGGCCGTTATCGGGCGCTGGCCGAATGGCCGTTGATTGATTTTGATCGCCCATAAAAAAGGCGCCCGAGGGCGCCAAACTTCACCTGAACCGAGGGAGCCAGGTGAGGCCGTTCTACTGCAGGAGAGGCAGCGGTGGTAAGGCGCTGCGTGAACGGAAATGGGTAAAGCTGAAATGTGTGCTGGATGTACTGGCCTCATCGCGAGCAAGCTCGCTCCCACAGGGACAGCGCGAACTTCAAGGTACATGCGGTACCTGTGGGAGCGAGCTTGCTCGCGATGGCAATGTCAGACTCAGTAGATCAATTGAGTGAACTACTGGCCCAACTTCACCTTGGTCCAGCCACGGGTCATGATCCGCTGGATGGCAATCGGCTGGTCCGGCACGGCATAGAGCGTGGCCATCACCGCTTGTGGCGGGTAGGAGCCCGGATCGTTACGGATGGCTTCATCCACCAACGGCGTGGCCGCAGCGTTCGCGTTGCTGTAGCCGATGTTGTTGGTGATGTCGGCGATCACGTCGGGGCGCATCAGGAAGTTCATGAACAGGTAAGCGTTCTCGACGTTGGCGGCATCGCGGGGGATGGCGAGCATGTCGTAGAAACTGGCGGCGCCTTCTTTCGGGATGCTGTAGTCGATCTTCACCTTGTCCCCGGCTTCCTGGGCGCGGGCCTTGGCCTGCAGCACGTCGCCGGAGTAACCGACGGCCACGCAGATGTTGCCGTTGGCCAGGTCCGAGATGTATTTCGAGGAATGGAAGTACGCCACGTTCGGGCGAATCTTCATGAACAGCGCCTCGGCTTCGGCGATGTGCTGTTTGTCCTGATCGTTCACCGGGTAGCCCAGGTAGTGCAGGGCGGTCGGGATCATTTCAGTCGGTGAATCGAGGAAGCTGATGCCGCAGGCTTTGAGCTTCTCGGCGTTTTCCGGTTTGAACAGCAGATCCCAGGAGTTGGTCGGGGCGTTGGCGCCGAGCACTTCCTTGACCTTCTGCGGGTTGAAGCCGATGCCGATCGAGCCCCACATGTACGGAATGGCGTGGGCGTTATCGGGATCGCTCGCCGAGGCATTTTTCAGCAGCACCGGGTTGAGGTTTTTCCAGTTCGCAAGCTTCGACTTGTCCAGTTCCTGATAGACGCCGGCCTTGATCTGCTTGGCCAGGAAACTGTTGGACGGCACGACGATGTCGTAGCCTGATTTGCCCGCCAGCAGGCGCGCTTCAAGGGTTTCGTTGCTGTCGAAGACATCGTAGGTCACCTGGATGCCAGTCTCGTCCTCGAACTTCCTGACGGTATCCGGGCCAATGTAATCCGACCAGTTATAGACGCGCAGAACCTTGTCATTGGCCTGGGCGCCAGTGGCGATTGCGCCCAATAAGGACAGTGTCAGCAGAGTCCTGCCAAACATTTTCATCGGTACAACTCCATTTCTTTTTTATTCAAAAACACATAGCAAACATTTGTGGCGTGAGCGCTCCTTTGTAGGAGCGAGCTTGCTCCGGGCGGCGTTCCGACGAAAAACACAAGGACGTCGCGTTAATTCAGACAGCCCACGTCATCGTTTACGTCCATCGCGAGCAAGCTCGCTCCTACAGGGGGGGCGGCACTAGGCCGTCGCTCCTGCCATTTTCTTTTCAGGTTGCTGCCAGGATTCGCTGGCGGTCTGGTCCATGGCTTCCTGGATCGCGCGCTTGCGGGTGGCTTCGGCACGGCGGCTGAAGTACCAGACCATAAACGTCACGATCGATACCGCCAGCAGGATCAGGCTGGCCACGGCGTTGATCTCGGGCTTAACCCCAAGGCGCACCGCCGAGAACACTTCCATCGGCAGGGTCGTGGAACCCGGACCGGACACGAAGCTCGCCAGCACCAGGTCATCCAGCGACAGGGCGAACGACATCATGCCGCCGGCCGCCAGTGACGGCGCGATCATCGGAATGGTAATCAGGAAAAACACTTTGAAAGGCTTGGCGCCCAGGTCCATAGCCGCTTCTTCGATGGACAGGTCCAGCTCGCGAAGGCGGGCGGAGACTACCACCGCCACGTAGGCCGCACAAAACGTGGTGTGGGCGATCCAGATGGTGACGATGCCGCGTTCCTGCGGCCAGCCGATCAACTGCGCCATGGCCACGAACAGCAGCAACAGCGACAGACCGGTGATCACCTCAGGCATCACCAGCGGCGCGGTGACCAGGCCACCGAACAGGGTGCGACCCTTGAAACGGGTGACGCGGGTCAGGACGAACGCGGCTAACGTCCCTAGTGCGACTGCTGCGACGGCGGTGTAGCAGGCGATTTCCAGCGAGCGCACCACCGAACCCATCAGTTGCGAGTTGTCGAGCAAGCCGGTGTACCACTTGATCGACCAGCCACCCCACACCGTCACCAGTTTCGAGGCGTTGAACGAGTAAATCACCAGAATCAGCATCGGCAGGTAGATAAACGACAGGCCGAAAATCAGCATGAACTTTGAAAATCCGAAGCGTTTCATCCCCGTGCCTCCATCTCTTTGGCCTGGCTGCGGTTGAACAGCAGAATCGGCACAATCAGGATCAACAGCATCACCACCGCCAGGGCAGACGCCACCGGCCAGTCGCGGTTGTTGAAGAACTCTTGCCACAACACACGGCCGATCATCAGGGTTTCCGGGCCGCCCAGCAGTTCCGGAATCACGAACTCACCAACCACCGGAATGAACACCAGCATGCAGCCTGCGATGATCCCGTTCTTGGCCAACGGCACAGTGATTTTCCAGAAGTTGTTGAAATTGCTCGAGCCCAGATCCGACGCGGCTTCCAGCAGGCTGCCATCGTGCTTCACCAGGTTGGCGTACAGCGGCAACACCATGAACGGCAGGTAGGCGTAAACGACCCCGATGTAGACGGCGGTGTTGGTGTTGAGGATCTCGATCGGCGCCGAGGTCAGCCCGGTCCACATCAAGAATGCGTTGAGCAAACCGTTGTTGCTGAGGATGCCCATCCACGCGTAAACGCGGATCAGGATCGCGGTCCAGGTCGGCATCATGATCAACAGCAGCAGGACGTTTTGCGCTTCCTTGCTGGCCTTGGTGATCGCGTAGGCCATCGGGAAACCGATCACCAGGCACATCATCGTGCTGAGCAGCGCTACTTTCAACGAGCCGAGGTACGCCGAGATGTACAGTTCGTCCTGGGTCAGCAGGCTGTAGTTACCGAGGTTCAACAGCAGTTGAAATTTCTGCTCGGCGAAGGTGTAGATCTCCGAGTAGGGCGGAATGGCCAGCGCTGCTTCCGAAAAACTGATCTTCATCACCAAAAAGAACGGCAGCATGAAGAACAGGAACAGCCAGACGAATGGAATCCCGATGACGAACTTGCGCCCGCTGGGGACCAGTCTCAGAAATTGCTGATTGAAGGTTTTCATGCGCGCAGTACCACGCCGCTGTCGTCTTCCCACCACACGTAGACCTGATCGTCCCAGGTCGGACGCGCACCACGGCGTTCGGCGTTGGCCATGAACGACTGGACGATCTTGCCGCCAGGCAACTCGACGTAGAACACCGAGTGGCCGCCGAGGTAGGCGATGTCATGCACCTTGCCGCTGGACCAGTTGTAGCGGTGCTCGGGCTTGACGGTGCTGACCAGCAGTTTTTCCGGGCGGATCGCGTAGGTGATCGACTTGTCCTGCACCGAGGTGCTGACGCCGTGGCCGACGTAGATCTTCTGCGCAAGGTCCGGGCTGTGGATGATCGCGTGACCTTCCAGGTCTTCAACCACGGTGCCGTCGAAGGCGTTCACGTTGCCGATGAATTCGCAGACCATGCGGCTGACCGGTGCTTCATAAATGTCGACCGGGCTGCCGATCTGGGCGATCCAGCCCAGGTGCATGATCGCGATGCGTTCGGCCATGGTCATGGCCTCTTCCTGGTCGTGGGTCACCATCACGCAGGTCACGCCGACGCGCTCAATGATCTCGACAAGCTCAAGCTGCATCTGCGAACGCAGCTTTTTATCCAGTGCGCCCATCGGCTCGTCGAGCAGCAGCAGTTTCGGACGCTTGGCCAGGGAACGGGCCAGGGCCACGCGCTGACGTTGGCCGCCGGACAGTTGATGTGGCTTGCGCTTGGCGTACTGGGTCATGTGCACCAGGCGCAGCATTTCCTGCACGCGGGCTTCGATTTCGGCCGCTGGCAAACGGTCCTGCTTGAGGCCGAAGGCGATGTTCTGCGCCACCGTCATGTGCGGGAACAGCGCGTAGGACTGGAACATCATGTTGATCGGTCGTTCGTACGGCGGCATGTCGGTGATGTCGACACCGTCGAGCAGAATCCGGCCTTCGGTCGGGCGCTCGAAACCGGCGAGCATGCGCAGCAGGGTCGATTTGCCGGAGCCGGAACCGCCGAGCAGGGCGAAGATTTCACCCTGGTGGATTTCCAGGGACACATCGTCCACCGCGGTGGTTTCGTCGAACTTCTTGGTGACGCGATCGACTTTCACCAACACCTTTTTCGGTGCCTGGTGACCTTCAAGAGCCTTCCTGTAGATGCTGGAGGCGTTTGCCATGTGAAACTCCCAACAGGTTTCAGTCGCCAGGCCAACACGGCCCGGCTTAATAGTGGATTGCAAACCCGTATCGGGGACTTCGGTCAGAACACAGACCCTGTGGGAGCGAGCTTGCTCGCGATGAGGCCGGCACAATCGACATTGATGTCGCCTGACACACCGCTATCGCGAGCAAGCTCGCTCCCACAGGGATTTGCGTTTGCTGATCGAACTCACCCATACCTCTCGGGCTTATTCGGCGCCGCCATCCTGGCTGCCTGGTCGTACTTGTTGTTATTGCAGTGTGTTGTTTTCGCCAGCGGGGCACGCACAAGCGCCTGCCCGCTCGCGTTGGGCAGTTAATCGTTGAATGTGGGTATCAGGTCGTCAGCGCGAGTGACGCAGTGCCGCCCGTTGCCGGCAGGCTTCGCCGAACGCCTGGAAAATACTCAAGTAAGGAGGGTTATCCAGCACTTGCCATTCCGGGTGCCATTGCACGCCGAGGGCGAAGGCCTTGCTGTGCTCGACCGAGATCGCCTCGATCAGGCCATCGGGCGCAACGGCTTCGGCGCGCAGGCCGGACGCGAGGCGGTCGATGCCCTGGCTGTGAATCGAGTTGACCTGGAACACCGCAGGCAGCTCCAGCGCTTCGAACACACCGCCGGGCTGCACATTCACCCCATGGGCGGGTGCGTATTGCACGGCCAGGTCCGGATGGTCGGCCTCGCGATGGTCGAGGAAGCCAGGCAGTTCATGGACTTTCTGATGCAGGCTGCCACCGAACGCCACGTTCATTTCCTGGAAACCACGGCAGATGCCGAGGACCGGCACGCCCGCTGCAATAGCGGCGCGGATCAGGGGAAGGGTGGTGGCATCCCGCGCCGGATCATGATCCGTACCGGGGGCGCTGTCGGGGCCTTGATAGTGGAAGGGTTCCACGTTCGACGGCGAGCCGGTCAGCAACAGACCGTCGAGCTGCGGCAGCAGGTCATCGATTTCGGTCAGGTCGCCTAAGGAAGGAATAACGACAGGCAGCCCCAGCGCCGCAACGCTGACAGCACGCAAGTACTTGTCACCGCTGATGTGGTAAGGGTGCAGGCCAATCTGTTTGACGCATGCAGTAACGCCGATCAATGGCTTGAGTGCCATTTTTATCACCTCGAAGTTTCACACTTGAACGAGCTTTTCTGGAGCTTAGCCTTGTTGATTTTAATTAACAACTCTCATGTAAAAAATTCTAAACGCTGCGCGTCCAATGTTCAGGGTTTACGCGTGTTTGAGGGTGCATCTGGCACTCTCGTCCTTCTTTGAGGCCCGAAAATAAACGCTTAAAGGCTGAGTGTTCGCTATTGACTTCACTTTGTCGTTCGGGTTGACTGGGTTCGTGAAAGGGTAGTGAACATAATAATTAACAGCTAAAAAATAGGTGCATCATGTCGGTCCCTCTGCGTGCCGTTCAACTCAACGAAGCAAACGCATTCCTTAAGAAATATCCTGAGGTTTTGTACGTCGACCTTCTGATTGCGGATATGAACGGTGTGGTGCGCGGCAAGCGCATCGAGCGCACCAGTCTTCATAAGGTTTACGAAAAAGGCATCAACCTGCCGGCGTCACTGTTTGCTCTGGACATCAACGGTTCTACGGTGGAAAGCACGGGCCTGGGCCTGGACATCGGCGACTCAGACCGAATCTGTTTCCCGATCCCGGGCACTCTCAGCATCGAACCCTGGCAGAAGCGCCCGACTGCGCAACTGCTGATGACCATGCACGAACTCGAAGGCGAGCCATTCTTCGCCGACCCGCGTGAAGTGCTGGCCAATATCGTGCGCAAGTTCGACGACATGGGCCTCACCATCTGCGCCGCGTTCGAACTGGAGTTCTACCTGATCGACCAGGACAATGTGAACGGTCGTCCGCAATCGCCACGTTCGCCGGTGTCCGGCAAGCGTCCGATGTCGACCCAGGTGTACCTGATCGACGACCTCGACGAATACGTCGATTGCCTGCAAGACATCCTCGAAGGCGCGAAAGAGCAGGGCATCCCGGCCGACGCCATCGTCAAGGAAAGCGCCCCGGCGCAGTTCGAAGTCAACCTGCATCACGTGGCTGACCCTATAAAGGCTTGCGACTACGCCGTCCTGCTCAAGCGTCTGGTGAAGAACATCGCCTACGACCATGAGATGGACACCACCTTCATGGCCAAGCCGTATCCGGGCCAGGCGGGCAACGGTCTGCACGTGCACATTTCGATTCTCGATAAAGAAGGCAACAACATCTTTGCCAGCGAGGATCCCGAGCAGAACGCCGCGCTGCGTCACGCGATCGGCGGTGTGCTCGAGACCCTGCCGGCGCAGATGGCGTTCCTTTGCCCGAACGTCAACTCGTACCGTCGTTTCGGCGCACAGTTCTACGTGCCGAACTCGCCGAGCTGGGGCATCGACAACCGCACCGTGGCCGTGCGTGTACCGACCGGTTCGCCAGACTCGGTGCGCATCGAGCACCGCGTAGCGGGCGCCGATGCCAACCCGTACCTGCTGATGGCTTCGGTATTGGCGGGCGTGCACCACGGCCTGACCAACCAGATCGAACCGGGCGCCCCGGTGGAAGGCAACAGCTACGAGCAAAACGAGCAGAGCCTGCCGAACAACCTGCGCGATGCCCTGCGCGAGCTGGACGACAGCGAAGTCATGGCCAAGTACATCGACCCGCTGTACATCGACGTGTTCGTGGCATGCAAGGAAAGCGAGCTGGCCGAGTTCGAGAACTCCATCTCGGACCTTGAGTACAACTGGTACTTGCATACCGTTTGATGGCGTTGGAGGTGCACACAAATCCTGTGTGCGCCGCCAACCCCTGTGGGAGCGAGCTTGCTCGCGATGAGGCCGTCACATTCAACATTAATAGTGACTGTTCCACCGCTATCGCGAGCAAGCTCGCTCCCACAGGGATTGCGGTTTTTTTCAGATTCTTATTCCCCTGCGTCGAGTCACAACCATGACAAACACTCGCAGCGACTGGGAGCAACGCTTCCAGTCCCTCTCTATCGAAGGTCGCGCATTCATTGACGGCCAATACTGCGCGGCCGCCAGTGGCGCCACGTTCGAATGCGTAAGCCCCGTGGACGGTCGCTTCCTGGCGAACGTCGCCAGCACCGACGAAGCCGACGCCAACGCCGCAGTCGCCGTCGCACGCCGTACCTTCGAATCCGGCGTGTGGGCCAACCTGGCCCCGGCCGAGCGCAAGCGCATCCTGATCCGCTTCGCTGATCTGATCCTGGCGAACCAGGAAGAACTGGCCCTGCTCGAAACCCTCGACATGGGCAAGCCGATCAGCGATTCGATGAGCATCGACATTCCAGCGACCGCCAACGCGATCCGCTGGACCGCCGAGGCCATCGACAAGCTCTACGACGAAGTCGCCGCCACGCCCCACGATCAGCTTGGTCTAGTGACGCGCGAAGCGGCCGGCGTGGTCGCGGCCATCGTGCCGTGGAACTTCCCGCTGATCATGGCCAGCTGGAAATTCGCCCCGGCCCTGGCGATGGGCAACTCGTTCATCCTCAAGCCTTCGGAAAAATCCCCGCTGACCGCGATCCGCATCGCGCAGCTTGGACTGGAAGCGGGCATCCCGAAAGGCGTGTTCAACGTCCTGCCGGGCTACGGCCACACCGTGGGCAAGGCGCTGGCGTTGCACATGGACGTCGACGTGCTGGCCTTCACCGGCTCCACGGCGATTGCCAAGCAGCTGATGGTGTACGCCGGGCAGAGCAACATGAAACGCGTTTGGGCCGAAGCCGGTGGCAAGAGCGCCAACGTGGTGTTCGCCGACGCGCCGGATCTGCGCGTCGCCGCACAAGCCGCGGCCGGTGCCATTGCTTTCAACCAGGGCGAAGTCTGCACCGCCGGTTCGCGCCTGCTGGTGGAGCGTTCGATTCGCGAGCAGTTCATTCCATTGCTGGTGGAAGCCCTGCAAGCCTGGAAACCGGGCCACGCACTCGATCCTGCGACGACCGTTGGCGCGGTGGTCGACCAGCGTCAGCTGGAAAACGTATTGCGCTACATCGAAGTCGGCAAGCAGCAGGGCGGTCAACTGATCGCCGGCGGCAGCCGCACCCTCGAGGACACCGGTGGCCTGTACCTCGAACCGGCAATTTTCGACGGCGTGACCAACGCCATGACCATCGCCCGGGAAGAAATCTTCGGCCCGGTGCTGTCGGTCATCACCTTCGACACCTTCGATGAAGCCCTGGCGATTGCCAACGACAGCATCTTCGGCCTGGCCGCCGGCGTCTGGACCAGCAACCTGAGCAAGGCCCACACCTTCGCCCGTGGCCTGCGTGCCGGCAGTGTCTGGGTCAACCAGTACGACGGCGGCGACATGACCGCGCCGTTCGGCGGGTTCAAGCAGTCGGGTAACGGTCGGGACAAATCGCTGCACGCGTTCGACAAGTACACCGAACTCAAAGCGACCTGGATCAAGCTCTGACACCTTTTAAACGGCGGTCACCGGCACGCTGCCGGCGACCCTCGGAGAAACCTATGAAACAAAGCTCTGATAAACAAACTCATGTAAACAGCTACTACGCCGCCACCCGCAACTTCACCGGCGATTTCCCGGTGCTGGAAGGCGCGGTGGACTGCGACGTCTGCGTGATCGGCGCCGGCTACACCGGCCTGTCCTCGGCCCTGTTCCTCGCTGAAGCGGGCTACAGCGTGACCGTACTCGAAGCGGCCAAGGTCGGCTTCGGCGCCAGTGGTCGCAACGGCGGCCAATTGGTCAACTCTTATAGTCGCGACGTCGATGTCATCGAAGAGCGCTACGGCGACAAGACCGCCGAAGTCCTCGGCAGCATGATTTTCGAAGGCGCCGACATCATTCGTCAGCGCATACAGCACTACGACATCCAGTGCGATTACCGTCCCGGCGGTATCTTCGCGGCGATGAACAAGAAGCAACTCAAGGGCCTGGCCGAGCAGAAGAAAAGCTGGGAACGCTACGGCAACAAGAACCTGAAAATGCTCGACGCGGCCGATATCAAGCGCGAAGTCGGTTCCGATGCCTACGTCGGCGGCCTGCTGGACATGCAGGGCGGCCACATTCACCCGCTGAACCTGGCACTCGGTGAAGCCTCGGCGATCATCGGCCTGGGCGGCAAGATCTACGAGCAATCGGCGGCGGTGGAAATCACCTACGGCGAGCCAATCACCGTGCGCACCGCCAAAGGTGTGGTGAGGGCCAAGTACCTGCTGATCGCCGGTAACGCCTACCTGCCGCAAGGCCTCGACAACCGCGTGACCAGCAAGAGCATGCCGTGCGGTTCGCAGATCGTCGTCACCGAGCCGTTGTCGGAAAAGCAGGCCCGCAGCCTGATCAAGAACAACTACTGCGTCGAAGACTGCAACTACCTGCTCGACTACTACCGCCTGACCGCCGACAACCGCCTGCTGTACGGCGGTGGCGTGGTCTACGGTGCGCGCGAACCGGACGACATCGAACAACTGATCCGCCCGAAAATCCTCAAGACCTTCCCGCAATTGAAGGACGTGAGGATCGACTACCGCTGGACCGGCAACTTCCTGCTGACCATGTCGCGCATGCCGCAATTCGGTCGTATCGAGAAAAACGCCTATTACATGCAGGGCTACAGCGGTCACGGCGTTACCTGCTCGCACCTGGCCGGCAAACTGATCTCGGAAATGATCCGTGGCGACGCCGAGCGTTTCGACGCGTTTGCATCCTTGCCGCACATGCCGATGATCGGCGGGCGCACCTTCTCGGCGCCATTGACCGCCCTCGGCGCCGTGTACTACTCGCTGCGCGACCGTTTCGGCATCTAAGCTTTACCTCGCCGGTGGCTTCTGCCCAAAGGGTGCTGCCGGCTTTTTAACACCTGAAACACCACGGTCCTTTGTGGGAGCGAGCTTGCTCGCGATAGCGGTCTGACATTCGACATTGATGTTGACTGACCCGCCGCCATCGCGAGCAAGCTCGCTCCCACAGGTCTTGTGTCTTGACTGAGAATTATCATCAGCCGGTTCTTTTCTTCAGCCGTTTATCGAACCTGCTGAGCATTACGAACAAACGTGATTTAATAGCCGCCTTTCACGTTTCCGGGACCGGAAAACGGCGTGATCCGCGCCTGCACTCCACCCCTCCATTATCCCTGTAGGAGCGAGCTTGCTCCGGGCGGCGATCCGACGATAGCGCCGGTTCAATCAACATCAATGTTGCGGCTAAAATCGCAATCGCGAGCAAGCTCGCTCCTACGGGTTGGCACATAAGGCTGTCATGGACACGGGCTCACGACTCAAACTAGTACGCGAAAGCTACAAAATGTCCCAGCGCGAGCTGGCCCGGCGTAGCGGCGTCACCAATGCAACCATCTCCCTGATCGAACAGAATCGGGTCAGTCCTTCCGTCAGCTCCCTGAAGAAATTGCTGGAGGGCATCCCCATGTCCCTGGCCGACTTCTTCACCTTCGATCAGCCACCGCGCGAACACCAGTACGTCTTTCGCGCCAACGAACAGCCCGACCTCGGCCGCCATGGCCTGCGCCTGCTGCTGATCGGTGCGTCCGTGCCGAGCCGGCAGATGCGCTTGCTGCGCGAGCAATACGCACCGGGCGCCAGTTCGGGTGAAGAGCCGATCGTGCATTCCGAAGGCGAGGAGTGCGGGTTGGTGACACGGGGTACCGTGGAATTGACCGTGGATGGTCAGGTGAGCGTGCTGAACGCCGGGGATGGTTACTACTTCCCGACGACGTTGCCGCACAAGTTTCGCAATATCGGGGCGGATGAGGCGGAGATTATCAGTGCCAACACGCCGGCCAACTTCTGATGAGGCAAATGGCCTTGCTCGACGCTTTCGGAGATGTATGTTAATTATTGGTTGTACGTATCAAGTGCAGACCGGAGTCAGAAATGTCTCGTAAAAAAGAGAAACAACCCAAGACCGAAGCGCAAATTGTCGCTCAGGAGTCCATGATTCCCTCGATCGCAGCCAAGGCGTTTCGCGATGCCTACAATGTTGCGCTTTCGAAGGGGGAGTCTGTCCTTGTGGTTCGCGCTGGTCAGTTGGTGAAAGTCTCCAATACCGAATCTGTAGTGCTTCGATCGGTTGAGACCTACGGCACAATCAAATCCGGGACTCGAATAAAGGTCAAGAAAGCGCTGAATGGGGATTTTGTTCCTCAGGTCCAGGCTTGAGTACACCACGGGTCAGAATCTTCGCGGGACCCAATGGCAGCGGAAAGAGTACGTTCAACTCAAAAGTCCCTGCTCACCTGCTCGTTAACTACATTAATCCTGATGCGATTGAGTTAGGCATTCGTGAAACAGGGTTCTTCGATTTTTCGCAATTCAAGCTCCAGGCATTTGTAGGACGCGCAATCCCGTTTTTGCGTACCAGCAGCCTTCTTTCCAAATTCCCTGAGTCTTTGGCCAAGATCGATGATTTAGCCATCGAAGGTACTCTCCTTGTATTCCCGTCACGACAGATAGATTCATATATCGCTTCGGTGCTTTCGGACTTTGTCCGTGTATCACTTATTGATGAGCTTTCCAGCTTCACGTTTGAAACCGTTATGTCGGATATCAGCAAGGTCGAGTTGCTACGGCAGGCGCGGTTGGCGGGATATCGGGTGTATGTGTACTACGTGGCTACAGCGGATGCAGAAATCAATGTGGCTCGGGTCGCTTATCGGGCCTCGATAGGTGGGCACGATGTACCATCGGACAAAATTCGATCGCGCTACAAGCGATCTCTGGAGAATCTTTCTGATGCCATCCTGCTATCAAACCGGGCTTACATCTTTGATAACTCTCAAGATGGTGACTCCGGCTTCGCCCAAATTGCCGAAATAACCGAGGGGGAAGACATTGCAATCGTGTCGGATACCCAGCCAGCGTGGTTCATGCATTACGTACTGGATAAACTCACCTGATGATTGAAATCGAGGCGAAAAAAACCGCAGTAATGCGGTTTTTTTTCGGCTGAAAATTGGTCATTTCTCCTTGGGTACCTCAAACCCCCGCAACTCAATCACCCCAAACACATCCCGCACATCCTGCAGCAGAATCCGCGAAATGTTGGTGACCGTGTTGATGTCGTTTTCGGCGTAGTCGGGGAGGCTGGTGCAGGCCATGAGGTTGAGGTATTGGAGGACGGCGTTGAGGCGCTCGGCGGCGCAGTTGTGAAGTTCGCGCAGGGGCGCGTCGCTGTCGATGAGGAGGACGGGGTAGCTGGTGGCGATTTGTTTCATGGGGGTGAAGCGGCGATGCGGACTATTAGCAGTCATAAGTAAAACTTCCTCGTATCTGTAAGAAGAACTACTCCCTGTCGCTGCGAATCGAATGGGGTGGTAGCTATGTGCGGGTTCGCAGACCGAGGATACGAGGAACCCGGCAGACCCGAAGATCTCCCACACACAGCCACCATAAAACGAAATACGGCCGCAGACGCGTCCGTCAGTGGTTTTGTGAGCTGCAAGGTTACTACACGTATCAACAGGGCTGCGAAACCCTATCGCCAATTCAAGTCAGCGACGGGCGTACATTAGGCATCGATTGCCGGTGCTGCAACCGGCCTGTAGGACGCCAAATAGCCCCTGTGGGGAGGGAGCTTGCTCCAGTTCGGCGGCTCTGCCGCCGTAAACCGGGCACTGCGGTGTGTCCTGGGAAATGGTTTGCAAGGAATTAGGGCTGCTTCGCTGCCCAGCGGGAGCAAGCTCCCTCGCCACGGTGGGTAAATTCCTACATGTTTTTCGGATGTCAGGGATGTGCCGTCACTGCGCCATAAACCCTCGAATCGCGGCAATCGTCTGCGTCGGCGCTTCCTCCATCAACCAGTGCCCAGCCCCCGGAATCACCACTTCCGTCACCTTGTCCGCCGCATTGCGCATCACGATGGCTTCATTGGCGCCGAAGGATTTCTCACCCCCGACCGCCAGCACCGGCATGCTCAGTTTCTTGACCATCGACGCTTCGTTTTCCACGGCGTCCTGACGAATGCTGCGGAACTGGGTGAAGGCGGCGTGCATGACGCCGGGGCGGGCGTAGAGTTTGGCGTAGTGCTGGCGGATGCCTTCATCGACCTTGGCGGGGTTGCCGGCGAATTCGTTCCAGAAGCGGTCGAGGTAGAATCGACAAACCCCATCCTTCGGCAAACGCCTGCAAGGCTTCGATCGGATGAGCGTAGACGGTTTGGCGGTTGGTGACTTGATGGAACCAACACCGTCAATAGCGTCTAAATTTCAGAGCATCTTCCCCACCACGAAGGAACGACTCATGTACAAGTCTCGATCATTGATTGCAGCGATTACCTGTTTGACCCTGATCAGCGGCTCGGTGACGGCGCTGGCCGATCCCGGTAACGGCCAGGGCAACGGGAAGGTCAATCATGGCAACCAGGGTGGTCATGGCAACAAGAACAAGAATTCCGGCGGCGGGGACTGGAGCAACGGCCCGAGCATCAACCGTGGTAGCGTGCTCGAGATCATTGGCGTGAATACGGGCTACTGGAGCCCCGGGCCTGACCTGCCACCGGGTATTCAAAAGAACCTTGCCCGAGGCAAGCCGCTTCCACCCGGCATTGCGAAAAAACTGGATGGCCGACTGGTCGGCCGGCTGCCCCACTATGATGGCTACGAATGGCAGCAAGTCGGCACGGATCTGATCCTGGTTGCGCTGGCCACCGGGCTTGTCTATGAAATTCTCGACGGTGCGTTTGATTAAAGTGTGGAAGGTAGTCTTCCCGCTGACTCAAGGTGCTCCAGCCGTCTGTCGTAGTGCTTGAACTGTTGGAGGGATATCGCGTCATACGTCACGCGATATCAACCTCCTACGGAAGCAATCATGCTTTTTAAAAACAAGAGTCTCGTTGCTGTAATGTCATGCGCCATGATGCTTGCAGCCGCCCCGTTACTCCCTGATGGCCTGTCGATCATGGGTTCCGCATACGCGAAGGACGGCGGTGGCGGTGGCGGTGGCGGTGGCGGCGGTGGCGGCGGTGGAAACGGCGGCGGAAATGGTGGCGGAAACGGCGCAGGCCACGGCGGCGGTATGGGTGGCGGACACGCCGGTACAGGCCACTCTGGCAGTAACGGCCGCGGCAACGGGCTGGACAGCGACCATGCTGGCAAATCCGTGCGCGACCATGGCCTGAGCGGGAACCACTACGGTAGTGAGCGCAACGATGACAACGGTCATGGCACCACGACCTCAGGCCTCGCCCATTCCAAGGATACTCGCGGCATCTCCAAGGCCAGGGCTATTTCGGCTTCGACGCCAGGTGATCACAACACCAAAGGCTTGAGTAAAGCCGGACTGTCGACCTCGAAAAAATCCCATTGAGTTCGCGGTTGTAGACATCAGTTTCTGAAAAGCCCAAAACCCGCTGAAAGGCGGGTTTTTTTGCAATTGGAATTTGATCGCCGGACATTACACGGACACGCAAAAGCGCCAGGACGTTATCAATGAGTAATGACAGGTTCGTGACCGCAGCTTCTACCGGCCCCATTTGCACTCACCAGACGCCACCGCTCGCACCGGACAACCGGTGGCACGAGCGGTACCGAGGGCTGGCCTGAAAGGGTCGCGGCTATTTCGCCGGCACTTCAGGCTTGATATCCCCGCAAAAAATATCGACGTTGCCATCGGTCGCAGCCGTGCGCACGACCACCGAATACTTGCCGTCAAGCAACGTCTGCAACGGCACAGGCGCGGTTCTGGTAAAAGACCAGCCGCGTACGGCTTGGCGTTCGGTGTTGACGGTGTCGTTCATCGCATAGGCGACTGACCCGGGTTGCTGGCAAGTGCCGTTATTGATGAACGAGTAAAGGCGCAAGGGCAGGATAACCCCGGTTGGAACACCGCTGACGAAGAAACTGAGCCCGGTTTTCTTGTCCCAGTCGGTCAACGTGACGGTGCCGATCTGACCGGCGTTTTGCCGGGTGGCGACCAGGGTAACGTTCACGCCGTGGGTCGATGAAGTGGTGCAGCCAAACAGGCTTGTCGCAACCATGAGTGCTGCCAGTGAGGTTTTGAGCTTCATTGCCAAACTCCTGAGCTGAAGAACTGCAATGGGGGGGAGTTAGCCGGTATAGCTCATTTATCGCTTTCATGACGTCGTCCATATAAGGCTTTCCATTTTTGACCGGTGATGGTGGGGCGTCTGTCCCCTTCGCCAGTCATATGGCGGCGTAGCCGCGCAAACCGGCTACATTTGTAACTGGTCGAGCCTGCGTGGACTGCCTGCCGGTACACGCGCTTCGCTGCCGATGAAGGTTTGCAGTGGTTACACGTGCAGTTAAAGGATTGTGCGGTCAGTTGAGTCTACTCATCATCCGCATGGGACGATTGGCGACTGGAGTGACTCATGAATCAACAAGGCAGCCATCCGCAAGAGCGGAGTCCAGGCACTCCACCGCGGGGTACCGTGCGCAGCCTGTTGATCCCGCAATGGCTCGGCAACTATCGGCCCGACTGGCTGCGAGGCGATGTGGTCGCCGGGCTGACGGCAGCGGCCGTGGTCATTCCCAAGGCGCTGGCGTACGCCACGATTGCCGGCCTGCCTGTGCAGGTCGGGTTGTACACGGTGCTGGTGCCGATGGTGATCTATGCCGTGCTCGGCACCTCGCGCCCGCTCAGTGTCAGCACCACGACCACCCTGGCCATTCTCGCCGGCTCCGCGTTGGGCCAGATCAGCCCCGATGGCGATGCGGCGACCTTGCTCGCGGCTTCCGCCACGCTGGCCCTGATGGTGGGCGCGATCCTGATCGTCGCGGGGTTGCTGCGCCTGGGTTTCGTCGCCAATTTCATTTCCGAACCGGTACTGGTGGGTTTCAAGGCCGGCATCGGTGTGGTCATCGTGCTCGACCAGCTACCAAAATTGCTCGGTACTCACATCGACAAAGGTGGCTTCCTGCACAATCTGCTGGCCACGGTTCAGAGCATCGGTCATGCCTCGCTGCCCACCGTGGCGGTCGGTGTGTTCATGGTACTGCTGCTGGTCGGCATGAAGCGTTTTACGCCGCGGCTGCCCGCACCCTTGATTGCGGTGGCGCTGGGCATAATCGCCATGAGCCTGTTTGGCCTGGAGAGCTTTGGTGTGTCCGCCGTCGGCCTGGTGCCGATCGGATTGCCCGCGCCGACCCTGCCGGTATGGTCGTTGGCCGCAACCCTGTGGCCTTCGGCGATGGGCATCGCGCTGATGAGTTTCACCGAAACCATCGCGGCGGGGCGCGCGTTCGCCCGCAGTGACGAGCCCGTGCCACAGCCGAATCGGGAGCTGCTGGCCACTGGCGTTGCCAACATCGGCGGCGCATTTCTCGGGGCCATGGTCGCGGGTGGCGGGACCACTCAAACGGCGGTGAACCGTTTGGCCGGTGCCCGTTCGCAACTGGCCGCACTGGTCACCGCAGCACTGGCTTTGGGTACTTGCCTGCTGCTGGCGCCGCTGATTGGCCTGATGCCCAATGCCACGCTCGCAGCCGTGGTGATTGTGTATTCGGTGGGCTTGATCGAGCCGGCGGAATTTCGCGAGATCCTGTCGGTTCGCCGTACCGAATTTGCCTGGGCCGTAGTGGCCATGATCGGCGTGATGTTGCTGGGCACGCTGCAAGGGATCGTCGTGGCGATTATCGTCTCGTTGCTGGCCCTGGCCTATCAGGTCTCGGACCCGCCCGTGCATGTCCTCGGGCGCAAGCCTGGCACCAATGTGTATCGGCCGCAGTCCGCCGAACACCTCGATGACGAACACTTTGACGGGCTGCTGTTGCTTCGGCCTGAAGGGCGGATTTTTTTCGCCAACGCCCAGCGCATCGGCATGAAGATGCGACCCCTGATCGAAGATGCAAGGCCCCGCGTGGTGATACTGGACCTGCGCAGCGTGTTCGACCTGGAGTACACCGCCCTGAAAATGCTCACCGGGGCGGAACAGCAACTGCGGGAAAAAGGCATTTCACTGTGGCTGGTGGGCATGAGCCCTGGCGTATGGGACATGGTCACCAAGGCACCGTTGGGTCGTACGCTGGGTGAAGCGCGCATGTTCCTGAACCTGGAGCAGGCGGTTGAACATTACCAGCGCAGTCGAGGCTGAATGAACGCGGCCGGGCGCACTCCGGACGCTGTGTGACGCATTGAAGGAGGTAACGGGCATGGCAAAGAAGAAGGCTGCACCGAAAAGCAAACCGGTCGAAGGCGACAAGCTCAAGAACAAGGTGTATCTCGAGGAACTGGCGAAGCTGCATGTCGAGCTGGTCAAGCTGCAGGAGTGGGTGCAGCACACGGGCGCGAAGATTTGCATCATCTTCGAGGGCCGTGATGGCGCCGGCAAGGGCGGGACCATCAAGGCACTGACCGAACGGGTCAGTCCGCGAGTGTTCCGGGTGATGGCGTTGCCGGCACCGACCGACCGGGAAAAAAGCCAGATGTATTTGCAACGTTATCTGCCGCACATGCCGGCGGCCGGTGAAGTGGTGATCTTCGATCGCAGCTGGTACAACCGCGCCGGGGTCGAGCGGGTCATGGGATTTTGCAGCGAAGAGCAGGTGCGCACGTTTCTCACCGTGGCGCCGCGCGTCGAACAGGCACTGGTCGAATCGGGAATCATCCTGATCAAGTACTGGCTTGAAGTGAGCGAGGAGGAACAGACCCGTCGCCTCAAGGCACGTATCACCGACGGGCGCAAAATCTGGAAGCTGTCACCCATGGACCTCAAGTCCTACAACCGTTGGTACGACTACTCCCGTGCCCGGGACGACATGTTCAAGTACACCGACACCAAATTCGCCCCTTGGCGGGTCGCCAACTCCAATGACAAGCGGCGGGCGCGGCTGAACATCATCAGCGATGTGCTGAAAAGCATTCCTTATAAGGAAGTACCGCGGGCAAAAGTGAAACTGCCCAAACGGCAAGACCCCGGTAACTACCGGGAGCCGAACTATCCATACAAGTACATCCAGGAAAAATTCTGATCGATGCATTGGGCAGGAGCCAGCCCAGGCCGGCTCCTGCTGCAGGCCATCAGGCGTGAACCAGCGCAATCGTAAACGAGACCACGATCATGCACGCAAAGGCAAAATTGATATTCATGAAGTTTCCATCCAAAACATGAGTGACGGCGCCATCTTGAACAGGTCACAGAAAAATAAAAAATTCGCCGTAATGATTTGAAAGATCGAAAAAAATGATACTTGGCCGGTTCGTTGTTTTTGCTCCGGGTTGCAGATACTCTCGTGTAACACGCAGTTACATGCATAAACGAGCAAAAACATGCACGACAACCATTCTGCTGCCGAACTTCCATCGGTGCGCCGGCAAAAAATCCTGTTGATCCTAGAACGTGACGGCAAGGTCATGGCCTCGGAGATGAGCCACCATTTCGCGGTGTCCGAGGACACCATCCGCCGCGATCTGGCGGAGCTGGCCAGCGCTGGTCTGGTGCAACGGGTGCACGGCGGGGCGTTGCCCCGGCCCAAGGATACGGGCAAGGACTATTTCACCCGGATCAGCGAAACCGACGAGGTGAAAACCCATCTGGCGCAACTGGCCGCGCGACGGGTGCAGGACGGTCAGATCGTGGTGTTCGATTCCGGCACCACCACCTTGCAGATTGCGCGTTCGCTGCCGGCGGACATCGCCATCACCGCGATCACCGCGTCGCCGATGACGGCCATTACCTTGTCCGAATACCAAGGCATCAAGGTGATCCTGGCCGGCGGCCAGCTCAACCCGGCGACGATGTCGGCCAGCGGCCACGAAACCCTGCGGCTGCTGGCGGGCATCAAGGCCGATCTGCTGTTTACCGGGGTCTGCGCGATTCACCCGCAGGTGGGCTTAAGCTCACTGCACTTCGATGAAGTACCGGTGAAACAGGCGATGCTCGACTGTGCTTCCCATGTGATTGCCGTCACCACCGCGGACAAGCTCGGTGCGGTGGAGCCCTTTGTCGTAGCGCCTTGTAACCGTGTGCACACGTTGATCACCGAACGGCATGTGGCGTCAGGCAATGTCGAGGACTACCGGGCGTTGGGGATCGAGGTGGTGCAGGCTTGAGCGTTTTTTGCTGGCAGGTGTATTGAATGTTCCGGCCCCTTCGCGGGCAAGCCCGCTCCCACAGGTTTTGTGTTTGACGCCGAATTTGGGAACGGTACAAATCCTGTGGGAGCGAGCTTGCTCGCGATGAACGATAACGCGGTCTAGCAGATGGTCACTGCGCCAACCACCCACCATCAACATTCCATGCCGCGCCCCGCACCTGGCTGCCGGCTTCGCTGCACAAAAACAGCACCAGTTCACCCAGTTGCGGCGGTGTCACGAACTCCAACGATGGCTGCTTTTCAGCGAGCAAATCGTGTTGCGCCTGCTGCGGGTCAACCCCTCTGGCGGCACGATCATCAATTTGCTTCTGCACCAGTGGCGTCAATACCCAGCCTGGGCAGATCGCGTTGCAGGTGACCTGGGTGGTCGCGGTTTCCAGCGCGACCACTTTGGTCAAGCCGATCACCCCGTGCTTGGCGGCGACATAGGCTGACTTGCCCACCGAGCCGACCAGGCCATGTACCGAAGCAATGTTGATCACCCGGCCCCAGCCCTTGGCGCGCATGCCCGGCAGGCTCAAACGGGTGCTGTGGAACACCGACGACAGGTTGATGGCGATGATCGAATCCCAGCGCTCCACCGGGAACTCATCCACCGCTGCCACGTGTTGAATGCCAGCGTTGTTGACCAGAATGTCGACGCCGCCAAACTCGCGCTCGGCGTAGGCGATCATGTCGGCAATTTGAGCCGGATCGCTGACATCGGCCGGGTGATGGCCGACCTTGCCGCCGAACTGTTCGACTTCGGCAATCACCTTGGATGCATCGCCAAAGCCGTTGAGGATCAGGTTGGCCCCGGCCTTGGCCAGGCTGAGGGCTATCCCCAGGCCGATGCCGCTGGTGGAACCGGTGACCAGTGCGGTCTTGCCCGAAAGAGTCGTCATGAATACCTCACACAATGCCAGTGGCGTAGAAGGTGCCGATCACTACGAAAACCGCCAGGGTCTTGATCAGCGTAATACAGAAAATGTCTTTGTAAGCTTCGCGGTGGGTCAGCCCGGTGACCGCCAGCAGGGTAATGACGGCGCCGTTGTGCGGCAGGGTGTCCATGCCACCGCTGGCCATGGCGGCGACCCGGTGCAGCACTTCCAGCGGAATGTTCGCCGCATGGGCGGCGCTGATGAACTGCTCGGACATCGCCGCCAGCGCGATGCTCATGCCACCCGAGGCGGAACCGGTGATGCCGGCCAGCAGGGTCACGGTAATCGCTTCGTTGACCAGTGGGTTGGGGATGCTCTTGAGCCAGTCGGCCAGCACCAGAAAGCCCGGCAAAGACGCGATCACCGCGCCGAAACCGTATTCCGAGGCGGTGTTCATCGCCGCCAGCAAGGCACCGCTGACTGCACTTTTACTGCCTTCGGCGAGCTTGCGGCTGATCGCCTTGTAGCCGAACGCCAGCACCATGAGGATGCCGACCAGCAAGGCTGCCTGGACCGCCCAGATCGCCGTGAGCTTGGCGATTTCCGTGGTCACTGGCGCGGCCATGCCTGGCAGCGCGAGGCTGTGGGTCTTGCCGTACACCTGCGGAATCCAGTGGGTGAACAGCAGGTTCATGATGCCCACCGCCAGCAGTGGCGACAGCGCCAGCCACGGGTTGGGCAGCTTGAGGTCGGCGGCGGTTTCCGGTTCGTTACGCAGGTCAGAACCATAGCCTTCACCGGCACGCTGGGCCTTGTTGCGCTGACGCTGGAGAAACAGCATGCCGGCACAGAACACGAAGATTGTGCCGATCACCCCCAGCCACGGCGCCGCCCACGCGGTGGTGTTGAAGAAGGTGCTGGGGATGATGTTCTGGATTTGTGGCGTGCCGGGCAGGGCGTCCATGGTGAACGAGAAGGCGCCCAGGGCAATGGTCGCCGGGATCAGCCGCTTGGGGATGTTGCTCTGGCGGAACATTTCAGCGGCAAACGGATAGACCGCGAACACCACCACAAACAACGACACACCGCCGTAGGTCAGCAGGGCGCAGACCAGCACGATCACCAGCATCGCCTGGCGGGTGCCGAGCAGGCGAATCGCCGCCGCGACGATGGAGCGCGAGAAACCGGACAGTTCGATCAGCTTGCCGAACACCGCGCCAAGCAGGAATACCGGGAAATACAGTTTGATGAAACCGACCATTTTTTCCATGAACACCCCGGTGAAAGCGGGGGCGACGGCAGACGGGTCAGTCAGCAGGACAGCGCCGAGGGCGGCAATCGGGGCAAAAAGGATAACGCTGTAGCCACGGTAGGCAGCCAGCATCAGCAGCGCGAGGGCTGCCAAGGCAATGATCACACTCATCGTGTGTCTCTCCTGGGTTGTTATTTTTGTTGGGTGAAGCCTGGTAGGAGAGGCGTATAGCGAGTTTTGTGCCAGATGGTTAAGTCGTTGAAATATAAGGATATATTTTTAGAATGGTGGTTCTATCGGGTGATTTTGTCTCTGATTTGAGACTTTCTTTGGCAGTGCTGGCCTCATCGCGGGCAAGCCCGCTCCCACAGGTTGCCCGTGTACTCAAGAAGTAGGCGATCAAATGTGGGAGCGAGCTTGCTCGCGATGGACTTTCTATCAATCGAGATATGTGTCTCTTTAATGAGATTCAGCAATCCCCAACGCCACCATCTTCTTGTACAACGTCGACCGGCCAAGCCCCAGCCGCGCTGCGGCATCGACCACCTTGCCCCCACATTGCGCGAGGGTGGACTCAATCAATTGCCGGTCAAATCGCTCCCGCGCCGCACTGAACGTCTCATGGGCAAGCGGTTCGATGGTCAAGGGCGCCACGCGCTCCACCTGGGAGAACGTACCAATCGCCGAGCGGATGTCCGCCGCCGTCAGGCGCAAGTCATCACTGAGCAGTGCGGCCCGCTCCAGCACATTGCGCAGTTCCCGGATGTTCCCCGGCCAGGCGTGTTGCCCCAACAGTTCCAGGGCCTCGTGGTGCAATTCATGCTGGCTGCGCAGTTCCTCAAGAATGGCTTCACTGAGCGCCGGCACGTCATCCAGGCGGTCGCGCAGGGGTGGAACCTGGATCGGCAGCACATTGAGGCGGTAGTACAAGTCGGCGCGGAATTCGCCGCGCTTGATGGCCGCTTCCAGGTCGGTCGAGGTCGCGGCGATCACCCGCACATCGCTCTGGATCACTTCGTTGGAGCCCACCGGCTCGAATTCCTTTTCCTGCAATACTCGCAGTAGTTTGCTTTGCAGGGGCAGCGGCATGTCGCCGATTTCATCGAGGAACAGCGTTCCGCCCTGGGCAATCTGCAATTTGCCGGCGCGGCCCTTGCGGTCGGCACCGGTAAATGCGCCAGGGGCTGTGCCGAAGAATTCGGCCTCCAGCAGCGATTCGGGAATCGCCGCGCTGTTGACACTGACAAACGCCTTGTGTGCACGGGGCGAGGCATTGTGGATCGCCTGGGCCAGCAACTCCTTACCGGTGCCGGTTTCACCAAGCAACAGCACCGGCGATTCGGTACTCGCACTGCGCCGGGCGCGGCGTTTGACTTCCAGGCTGGCGGTGCTGGTGCCGATGAAATGGGCGAAGTTGTATTTGGTCTGCCGCGCCCGCAGCAGCGAGCGGGTGGAGGCCAGTTCTTCCTGCATGCTCATGTAGCGCTTGAGCATCGGCGACAGGCTGCGCAATTCATCGAACAGGGCGAAACCAATGGCACCGATCACCATGCCGGCATCGTCGTGAATCGGCAGGCGCATGACCACCAGCGGCTCTTTGGGGGTGTCTTGCATATCCAGCAAAATCGGCCGGCCGCTGCGCACCACTTCACGCAACAGGCTGCCGGGGATCACGCTTTCGCAGGGCTTGCCGATTGCAATTTCCGCCGATTGCAGGCCGAAGCGCCGGGCGTAGCGTTCATTCATCCAGACGATGTTGGCGTCGCGATCGACAATCACCGTGCCCTCGCTCGACTGCTCGATGATCTCGAACAACGAGCGGATCGCCAGCAAGCGAACGCGCTGGTAGTCCTTGAGGCTTTCGGTGGTGTTCATCGGTATTGATCCTGATTATGTTTTGCCTGTGCCGGCCTCTTCGTCGGAGCGCCGCCCGGGGCAAGCCCGCTCCTACAGTTGATCTGTGTCGTTGACAAATCCCCTGTGGGAGCGAGCCTGCTCCGGGCGGCGCTCCGACGATGGCTGCGATGCGGTCTAACGGCCAGATTATGCCTGCCCCAACATCGCCGCCGCCAACAGCTCCTTGGTGTACGGATGCTGAGGTGAGTCAAACACCTCATGGCTGGCGCCGCGCTCCACCACTTTGCCATCCTTGATCACGATCATGTCGTGGGCCAGGGCGCGCACCACCGCCAGGTCATGGCTGATGAACAGGTAGGTCAAACCGTGTTTTTCCTGAAGCTGGCGGAGCAGGGCGACCACTTGTTTCTGTACCGTGCGGTCGAGCGCTGAGGTCGGTTCGTCGAGCAGGATCAGCGCCGGCTTCAGCACCAGCGCCCGGGCGATGGCGATGCGCTGGCGTTGCCCCCCGGAGAACTCGTGGGGATAGCGATGGCGACTTTGCGGGTCGAGCCCGACTTCACTCAGTGCCCGGATCACTTCGGCATTGCACTCTTCAGTGCTCAACTGGCTGTGCACTTCCAGGCCTTCGCTGATGATTTGCGCCACGGACATCCTTGGGCTGAGGCTGCCGAAGGGGTCCTGGAACACCACCTGCATTTTCTTGCGCCACGGTCGCAGCTGTTTTTGCGTCAGGTCGTCCAGCGCCTGGCCCTGAAAGCGGATGCTGCCTTCGGAGTCGAGCAAACGCAGAATCGCCTGACCGAGCGTGGACTTGCCGGAACCGGACTCACCGACGATGCCCAGGGTTTTGCCGCGCTGAATATTCAGGCTGATACCATCGACCGCGCGCAGCCAGGTCTTGCGTTGAAACAGGCCGCCACCGACGGGAAACCGCACCTGCAGGTTGTCCACCTCCAGTACGTTTTCGCGCTCGTCCCGGGGCAAGGCTTCGCCCTCGGGTTCGGCGTGCAGCAATACGCAGCTGTAAGGGTGCTTCGGTTCGGTGAAAAGGACTTCGCAAGGCGCCTGCTCGACGATTTCCCCGGCCTTCATCACGCACACGCGCTGGGCGATGCTGCGTACCAGGTTGAGGTCATGGCTGATCAGCAGCAGCGACATGCCCAGTCGCTGTTGCAGGGATTTGAGCAGCAACAGGATCTTGCGCTGCACTGTCACATCCAGCGCAGTGGTCGGTTCGTCGGCGATCAGCAGTTCCGGTTCGCACGCCAGGGCCATGGCGATCATCACCCGCTGGCGCTGCCCGCCGGACAATTGATGGGGATAGGCCTTGAGGCGTTCCTCGGGTTTCTGGATGCCCACCAGGTGCAGCAATTCAAGAATCCGCTCTTGCGCCGCCTTGCCCGCCAGGCCTTTGTGCACCAGCAGCGTTTCGCCGATCTGCTTTTCGATGCTGTGCAGCGGGTTGAGGGAGGTCATCGGCTCCTGGAAGATCATCGCGATGCGATTGCCGCGCAGTTTTCGCAACTTGCCGGCATCGGCGCCCACCAGTTCCTGGCCGCGATAGCGGATGCTGCCCGTCGTCTCGGTATCGGTTTGTGGCAGCAGTTGCAGGATCGAGTGGGCCGTCACCGACTTGCCCGAGCCCGATTCACCCACCAGCGCCAGGCATTCGCCGGGGCGGATGTCCAGGCACAGATTGCGCACCACGGTCTGGCCGCTGAAGGCCACGCTGAGGTCACGGATTTCGATCAGGTTGGTCATATCAACATCCGCATCAAGAGCGGGGATCAAAAGCGTCGCGCAGCGCTTCGCCAATGAACACCAGTAAAGAAAGAATGAGCGCCAGGGTGAAGAACGCCGTCAGGCCCAACCACGGCGCTTGCAGGTTCTGCTTGCCCTGGCCGATCAGTTCGCCCAGGGAAGCGCTGCCCGCAGGCATGCCGAAGCCGAGGAAGTCCAGCGCCGTCAGGGTGGAAATCGCCCCGGTGAGAATGAACGGCAAGTAGCTCAAGGTCGCGTTCATGGCGTTGGGCAGAATGTGCCGCACGATGACTTTGCGGTCAGTCAGGCCCAGCGCGCGCGCGGCCTTGACGTACTCCAGGTTGCGCCCGCGCAGGAACTCGGCGCGCACCACGTCCACCAGGGCCAGCCATGAAAACAGCGCCATGATCCCCAGCAGCCACCAGAAATTCGGCTCGACGAAGCCCGACAGGATGATCAGCAGATACAGCACCGGCAACCCGGACCACACCTCCAGCAGGCGCTGGCCGAGCAAATCCACCCAGCCGCCGTAATAGCCTTGCAGGGCCCCGGCCGCGATGCCGATCAGGGCACTGACAAAGGTCAGCATCAAGGCAAACAGGATCGACACCCGGGCACCGAAGATCACCCGGGCCAGAACGTCCCGTGCCTGGTCGTCGGTGCCCAGCCAATTGACGCTGGAGGGCGGGCTGGGGGCGGGTTTATCCAGGTCATAGTTGGGCGTGTCGTCACTGAACGGAATCGGCGGAAACAGCAACCAGCCACCGTCCTTCTTGATCAACTTCTGCACGTAGTCGCTGCGGTAGTCGGCCTGGAACGGCAGATGCCCGCCGAACTCCAGTTCGGTGTGGCGCTTGAAGACCGGGAAGTACCACTGGCCTTGATAGCTGACCATCAGCGGTTTGTCGTTGGCGATCAGTTCGCCGCCCAGGGTCATCAGGAACAGGCCGACAAACAGCCAGAGCGACCACCAGCCCCGGCGGTTTCTCTTGAAGCGCTCGAAGCGCCGACGCGCCAGCGGTGAAAGCTTGAGCATCAGGCGTTCCTCGCGGCAAAGTCGATACGCGGGTCGACCAGGGTGTAGCAGAGGTCGCCGACCAGTTTTATCAAAAGGCCGAACAGGGTGAAGATGAACAGCGAACCGAACACCACCGGATAGTCCCGGGATACCGCCGCTTCGTAGCTCATGCGGCCCAGGCCGTCGAGGGAGAAGATCACTTCGATCAGCAGGGAGCCGGCAAAAAATACACTGATAAAGGCCTGGGGTATGCCCGACACCACCAGCAGCATGGCGTTGCGGAATACGTGTCCATACAGTACCCGCCGTTCACTCAAACCCTTGGCCCGGGCGGTGACCACGTACTGGCGGGTGATTTCATTGAGGAACGAGTTCTTGGTCAGGATGGTCAGCGTGGCGAAACCGCCGATCACCAGCGCGGTCACCGGCAACACCAGATGCCAGAAGTAGTCGGCCACTTTGCCTATGGTCGACAGCGATTCGAAGTTGTCCGAGACCAGCCCGCGAACCGGGAACCAGTTCAGCGAAGTGCCACCGGCAAAGACCACGATCAGGAACATCGCAAACAGGAACGCCGGCATGGCATAGCCGATGATGATCGCGGTACTGCTCCAGATGTCGAACTGGCTGCCATGGTGCACGGCCTTGCGGATGCCCAGGGGAATCGACACCAGATAGGTGATCAGCGTCGCCCAAAGCCCGAGGGAAATGGTCACGGGCATTTTTTCGAGGATCAGGTCGGTGACGGTGGCACCGCGGAAGAAGCTCTTGCCGAAGTCCAGGCGCGCGTAGCTGGTGAGCATCAGCCAGAGGCGTTCGTGTGCCGGTTTATCGAAGCCGTACTGTTTTTCAATGTCCTTGATCAGCTGCGGATCGAGCCCGCGACTGGCCCGGGACTTGCCACTCATGGCTTCGCCGGAACCGCCGCCGACTGCGGCGCCGCCAATGCCTTGCAGGTGTGCGATGGCCTGTTCGACCGGCCCGCCCGGCGCTGCCTGGACGATGACAAAGTTGACCAGGAGAATGATCACCAGCGTCGGAATGATCAGCAGCAGGCGCCGCAATATGTAAGCCCACATCAGTGCGGCCCTCCGGGTTTGCCACGGCTGATACGCTCGGCCGTCATCTGTTGGTTGGTCAATGGCGTGGTGCTCATCTCCCACCAGCTCTCGATGGCTTCGTCATTGCTCGCCTGCACGTTCGGGATGCCAAAGCGGTTCCACCACACCGTCGAGGTGCCCGGCGGGTAATAGTTGGGAATCCAGTAGTAATTCCATTGCAGCACCCGATCCAGGGCATGGGCGTAATGCAGCATGTCAGCCTGGGTATTGGCGCGGATCAGCCCGGTGATCAGCGTGTCCACCGCCGGGTTCTTCAACACCATGTAGTTGTTGGAACCAGGGTCGGTGGCTGCCGCCGAGCCGAAATAATTGAGCAGTTCGTTTCCCGGAGAGGTGGTGACAGGGTAGCCGGTGACGATCATGTCGTAGTCGCGGTTCATCAGGCGATTGACGTACTGGGACGAGTCGATGCGGCGGATGTTCAGGTCGATGCCGATCTGTTTCAAGGTGCGCTTATAGGGCAGCAGCAGGCGGTCCATGCCGTTCTGACTGACCAGGAAGGTGAAGCTCAGCGGCTCGCCGTCGGCATTGACCAGTTGGTCGCCAACGGGTTTCCAGCCGGCCTGTTCGAGCAAGTCCAGGGCTTGCAGCTGCTTGTCGCGAATCACGCCGCTGCCATCGGTCTTCGGTGCTTCGAACACCTGGGTGAAGACTTCGTCGGGAATCTGCCCGCGCAGCGGTTCGAGAATCGCCAGCTCACCGGCATCCGGCAGTTGCCGGGCCGCGAGGTCGGTGTTGGAAAAGAAGCTCTGCTGGCGGATGTACATGTCACGCATCATCTGCCGGTTGCTCCACTCGAAGTCCCACAACATCACCAGCGCCTGGCGCACGCGACGGTCCTGGAACATGGGCTTTTGCAGATTGAACACAAAACCCTGGGCCGGCTGCGGTGCCTCGGTGGCGAGGTGGGCCTTTTGCAGGCGACCGTCGCTCAGGGCCGGGCTGTCGTAGCCGATGGAATAGCCGGTGGCGGAAAATTCCCGGTTGTAGTCAAAGGCGCCGCCGCGCAGGACCTGGCGCGCCACGTCGGTATCGCCGAAGTACTCGATGCTGAAGTGATCGAAGTTGTACAGGCCACGACTGACCGGCAGGTCCTTGCCCCACCAATCGGGATTGCGCTCGAAGGTGATGCTGCGTCCGGAATCGATCTTGCCGACTTTATAGGGGCCGCTGCCCAACGGCGCTTCATAGCCGCCGCCACCGGCGAAATCGCGGCTCTTCCACCAGTGTTCGGGAAACACCGGCAAGGTCGCGATATCCAGGGGCAGGGTGCGATTTTCGTTGTTCTTGAAATCAAAGCGCACGGTCAGTGGCGATTCCACTTCGACGCTTTTGACGTCGGCGAACTGGGTGCGGTAACGCAGGCTGCCCTGGGTCATCAGCAGGTCGAAGGTGTAACGCACGTCTGAGGCGGTAATCGGTTTGCCATCGGCAAAACGCGCCTTGGGGTTGAGGTAAAAGCGCAGGGACAGGCCGTCCTCGGAGCGCTCCATCTTCTCTGCCACCAGACCGTACACGGTGTAAGGCTCGTCCAGTGAACGTTGGGCCAGTGGTGAATAGAGCAAACCGTCGATCTGTGTGACGCCGATGCCTTTGTCGATGTAAGGCAAAACGTGGTCGAACTGACCGATTTCGATCGCCGAGCGCCGCATCGTGCCGCCCTTGGGGGCCTGCGGGTTGGTGTAGGCGAAATGACTGAAGCCGGCAGGGTATTTCGCCGGTTCGCCGTACACGGTCATTGCCGGTTGCGGTGCTGCATTCACACCCGCGGCAGCCATCAGCAGGGTCACGGCAGTGAATAACAAGGTAGGGAAAGCCAGTCGCATTGTCAGCCTTGGAGCCGGGTGGTCGTTAACGACAATTTGTACGCTAGCGGCGCGTCCCTCGCCAGCCGAATTACGCACCTGAAACACAACGGCCCACCAAAAGGCGGGCCGTTGTGAGAGTAACTCAAGCGTCGATCAGTCCTGGCGGCTGGTCACTTCCAGCAGGTGGAAACCGAACTGGGTCTTGACCGGGCCCTGAACCACGTTGATTGGTGCGCTGAAAACCACGGTGTCGAATTCCTTGACCATCTGGCCCGGGCCGAACGAACCCAGGTCACCGCCCTGGCGGCTGGAAGGGCAAGTGGAGTTTGCCTTGGCAACTTCAGCGAAATCGGTGCCAGCCTCGATTTGGGCCTTGAGTTCGTTGCACTTTTCTTGCGAGGCAACAAGGATGTGACGGGCAGTGGCTTTAGCCATGGAAAAATTCTCCTTTCAATATTCGATAAAGCGCTGAGCCTACCGGATTCCGTGAGCTATTTCTCCTCAAAGTTCCGTTCCACACGGGATCACGGCAGGTGGCACCTCAAAGGCCAGCGTCTCTCAAGCGTTTGGCATGCTGGACATACAGTTCGATCGGGTCGACACCTGTGCGCAACTGGCCGGTCGGTTGACCAATGGTGTCCAGATGATCCAGCGCATAGTCGGAGCGGATAACCGTACCCAGATGGGAACTGAAGCGACCGACCAACCCGTCGTTCTGCTCGCTTTCCGTGACGAAATAACCGGAAAGGGCCCGGCAGAACGCGTTGAGCGGATCGAACGCATCGAGCCCTGCTTCGAGAACATTCGACTGCAGCACGCCGCTCCACGAGTAGTAACGCACACCGTTGACCCGTTCGCGCCCCTTGCCACCCCAGATGGTGGGCAGCCCTTGCGGGTATTTGTCGTTGAATGCTCCTACGCCTTCGGTGGTCAGCGCATTGAGGGCCGCAATGGCGTTTTTCGGTTGGTACTGATTATCGCTTAATGCTGCCAGGAAGTCGGTGAACAGGGTCACCACCGTCTCGGCCACCTGTTCCGGCAGACTGCCTGGTGTCAATGCCTTGCGCAGGAAATCGGCCAGTTCCGAACCATGATTCGGCCCGCTGACGGAGGTCACCGACGCCACGCTGTGTGGCGCGATCGCTGCGGCATAACGTGCGGTCAGTGCGCCCTGGCCATGACCTATGAGGTTGACTTTGCGTGCACCGGTTCCTTCAAGTACCCGCTCGATCTGCGTGAGCAATTGGTCACCGCGTACCTCGTTGTCATGGGTGGCCGACAAGTAGGGGACGAACACCCTTGCTCCGGCGTTCCTCAGCGCCTGCCTGATGTCGTGAAAGAGTTCGAATTTGCCGATTCTTTCGAAGCCGAAAAGGCCGTGGGCCAGCAGTATTGGATAACAAGTGCTTGCATTCCTTTGCATGTTCATACCTTTGCACAGAAGTTCGTTGGGACTGCATGGCGTTTCACTCTAAAACACTCGTGGTTGGCGCGATGTATGAAAAGTCCGCCGAAACTTGCGGAAAGCGGAATAGAACAAGTGCGAATGCTCAGGAGCGGCTGAGGCCTTAGTCGGAATAAATTGATGACTTTTCACGGCAATCAGGTTGCTGCTGATCAAAGACCTACTTCGTATGTATCGATTTTCCGAGTGAGCCGGGGTGAGAGGCCGACATCGCGGCTGTTTGCCGTGAGGTTAAATAGTCGTCATCCAAAGCCGGCCACCTGTTCGGTGTTTATTCCAAGGACTGGAGCGAATGAATGACTGTTTATGAACCCGATACCTTGAATCTCGCGCAGCAACCATTACCACCTCCAATTCTTGAACAGGCGGAAAACGGCGTTCTGAACCCCTCTGACAGAAAAGCCGTCATCAGGGTCCAGCCTTATCCGGGCATGACTTGCGGCGACAAATTGCTATTGAGTTGGGCGGGTCTGGATGCCGATGGCGTCGCCTGCAATCATCAGGTCGCGCGCTTTGTCACTGAGGACCGGGTCGGCGAGGACATGATCTTTGCCGTGGTTAGCGCACATATTGCGACGCTTGACGGTGGTTCACTCGAAATCAGTTACTCACTCACGAGCACCCGTTTTGCCGAGCCCTTGCACTCCCACCGTTTGCAACTGAGTGTGGGTGATGTGCAATCCGACCTGTTGCCTGCGACAGTGAACGACGCGGTGGGTAGAACGCTTGATCCGGATCGGGTGAAAGAAGGGGCGATCGTTACGATCAAACCCTATGCACGCATGGCGGCGGGCGACTGGGTATTGCTGGCCTGGGCTGGCGTTTCGGTCGAAGGAAGTTTCAGTGATGCACTCAAGGTCGAGTCCTTTGCTGTGGGGGAGGAGCTGTCGTTTTGGGTCAGCCCGGAGTGCATTGCGTCGAATCTGGGCTCCTCCGTTTCCATCGATTATTGCGTCAAGCAAGCAGGTCAGGGGCCTCGTTACTCTGAAGTGACGGCACTGATGGTTGACATCCTGGAACGGCGACCACTGCCAGGGCCCATTGTGCTGGAGGCCGACGAAGGTTGGGTGGATCTGCATGATGCACAGGATGGCGTGACTGTCGTCATCGAAAACGCCAGGGCTGATAAAGGTGAACTGATTTACCTGAGATGCGACGGGGAGAAATTCAATCACTGTAACGAGCGCGAAGTAACCAGAGACACTGCGGGCGAGCCGTTGGTGTTCATCGTTCCCTACCGGTTCTGGAGGGAGCATCGAGATTCCGCGATCCGTGTTTCCTATTCAGTCGAGCGCCTTGACGGCACCCGCCAGCAATCCGGAGTGACACTGGTTCAGGTGCAGTCCCTGATGGGGCATTGATTGCCATTTGCCCTCCAGTCTTCGCATGAAGGCCGGAGGGCGAAAGGATGATGCCAATTATCGGGCGTTGTTTGATGCCCGCAGCCGATCTGCCGCATCAAGCAACAGTCGTTCTGTCCCGGCCCAACCGAGGCAGCCATCAGTCACTGACACACCGTATTGCAATGACGAACTCAACGGCTGGCAGCCCTCGAACAAATGGCTCTCGATCATCATGCCGATCAGCGAACGGTCACCTTGCAGACGCTGTTCAAGTACATCCTTGAACACGGCTGGCTGGCGCAACGGGTCTTTGCCGCTATTGGCGTGACTGCAATCGACCATGATTCGAGCCGGAATTTTGAGCCTGGTCAGGTCGCTGTTTACCTGGACAACGCTGGCGCTGTCGTAGTTCGGCCCGCGATGGCCGCCGCGCAATACCAGGTGAGTGTCCGCATTGCCCGGGGTTTGAATGATCGCCGGATGTCCCTGGCTATCGACACCGAAATGGCGATGGGGATGGGCGGCGGAACGCATGGCGTCGCTGGCGACACCGACACCGCCGTCAGTTCCGTTCTTGAAACCGACCGGCATCCCCAGGCCGCTGGCCATTTCCCGATGGATCTGCGACTCCGTGGTCCGGGCGCCAATCGCCACCCAGCTCAACAGATCGTCGAAGTAGCCGGCCGCCATCGGTTGCAGCAGTTCAGTGGCAACGGGCAGGCCCAGGCGGAGCATTTCGCACATCAGCTCGCGGGATAGCGTCAGGCCAGCGGCCATGTCATCGCTGCCATCCAGGTGTGGGTCGTAGGCCAGGCCTTTCCAGCCAACCGTGGTACGGGGTTTTTCGACGTAGGCGCGCATCACCAGCAGCATTTCGTCGCTGACTTCGGCGGCGAGGCGGGCAAGGTTGCCAGCGTATTCGAGGGCTGACTTGGGATCGTGTATCGAGCATGGGCCGACGATGACCAGCAAGCGGGAGTCTTCGCGGTTGAGGATCGCGCGAACCGCCTGGCGGTGGGCGGTGACTTGCCGGGACAGGGCATTGCTGAGGGGTAATTGCTGTTTGAGTTGCAATGAGCTGGGCAGGCGCAGGGTCAGCGCTTCATTGGCAGGGCTCATGGTGGACAGCGGCAGTGCGGAGACGGACGAATTCATATTCAAGGCTTCCTGGGCTGGTGGCGGGTTTGTGCCCGCGCGCTCGGCCCTACTGGGGTGTTCGACAATTGGCCAGATTGGCTGCGTGTGTGTGCTTGCCACCTGTGGGTGACCGATCGGAGGCGGCAGGCTGTCCCGAGCGGAGGGTGGTAAATCGCCAGGCGGTAAAACTGTCGTAACGGTAATCAGTGGCGTAGTTCATGTGCTGAATCCTCTAAATGTCTGGTGTGTGGCTAAAAGTGTTAGGACTGAAAAAAACAAAACCCCCGGTCGGGAGGCCGACCGGGGGTTGAGAATTCTCTGGTGGCGACCCGTTTAAAGTGGGCGCCGTGTGGGTATCAGGCGCGCCAGTGGCTAAACCAATACCCAAAATAAAAGCTGACCGGAGCACAACCGTCGTTCACCCGGGCAGCCGCAACCGAGCGCAGGGCGCTGGCGGTACGAGGCTGTAAGAGGGTGTTGAACATGGTCTGTCTCCGATGGATGGGTCGAGCTTACTAGAGGCCGGTACGCAGATTCAATCAGAAAATGCTATCGGCCAACGACCCCGCTTTCTATCGCTTGAGTGCCCCGAAGGTTGTGACACACTCTGCGCCTCAACAAAAAACACATCGTCACAAGGACGCCTCATGACGGTACTGTCCCTTGCAGTGGAGCTGGAATGATGGAGCGTCAATGGCGTCCGGCATCGCCTGATGACCTGAAGTTCGCCCGCGAACTGACCTGTAGTGGCATGCTGCGCTACTACATTCAGCATGATCTGCTGTGGCAGGACGAGGCGTTTGATGTGGCCTGGGCAGGGCGCGACAACCGGTTGATCGTATGCGGCGAAAATGTCCTGGGTTATGTCAGTCTGAGCCGTGATGCCAGAGCCTTGTACATCCGCGAATTGCATATTGTCGAAGCGTTTCGTGGGCAGGGCACTGGAACCTGGGCGATCGATCAGGTGCTGGCTCTGGCGTGCAAGGAGCGGCGTCCGGCGTTGCGCCTGACGGTTTTCGAAAACAACCCGGCGCAAGCGTTGTACGGGCGCAAGGGATTAAGGGTGGTGGGCAAGGACGAATGTTTCTTGAGGATGCAGCTGGATTTCTCCGATCGGGATTGCTGCAACACGCTTGCAACAAGCCTTTCAAGATGAATTGAAACTTTTAATCTGACGCTTTCCGCTAGGTCTGCCAGATGCTTTTTGCTAAGGTGTCTGGCAATCCAATAAGACCATATTGCGAGGTGTCTGCTTGATTAGGGTGCTAGTAGTCGATGACCATGATCTCGTTCGTACAGGCATTACACGAATGCTGGCTGACATCGATGGCCTGCAAGTAGTCGGCCAAGCCGAGTCGGGAGAGGAATCCCTGCTCAAGGCGCGTGAGCTGAAACCCGATGTGGTGCTGATGGACGTCAAGATGCCGGGTATCGGCGGTCTTGAAGCCACTCGCAAATTATTGCGCAGTCATCCGGATATCAAAGTCGTCGCGGTGACCGTGTGTGAAGAGGACCCGTTTCCTACGCGGCTGTTGCAGGCAGGGGCGGCAGGGTACTTGACCAAAGGGGCGGGTTTGCCGGAAATGGTCCAGGCCATCCGCCTGGTATTCGCCGGACAACGCTACATCAGCCCGCAAATTGCCCAGCAGCTGGCGATCAAGTCCTTCCAGCCCACCAACGATTCGCCTTTCGATGCCTTGTCGGAGCGGGAAATCCAGATCGCGCTGATGATCGTCGGCTGCCAGAAAGTACAGATCATTTCCGATAAGTTGTGCCTGTCCCCGAAAACCGTGAACACCTACCGTTATCGCATCTTCGAAAAGCTTTCGATCAGCAGTGATGTCGAATTGACGCTGTTGGCGGTTCGTCACGGTATGGTCGACGCCAGCCTCTGAAAATGACCGAAACCTTTGATCCGAGCGCCTTTCTGTCCACCGTTAGCGGGCGCCCCGGCGTGTACCGCATGTTCGACAGCGAAGCGCGTTTGCTCTACGTCGGCAAGGCGAAAAACCTCAGGAATCGCCTGTCGAGTTACTTTCGCAAGACCGGGCTCGCCCCCAAGACCGCCGCACTGGTAGCGCGTATCGCCCAGATCGAAACGACGATCACGGCCAACGAAACCGAAGCCTTGCTGCTTGAGCAGACGCTGATCAAGGAATGGCGTCCGCCCTACAACATCCTGCTGCGCGACGATAAATCCTACCCCTACGTCTTTCTCTCCGACGGAGAGTTTCCGCGACTGAGCATTCATCGCGGCGCGAAAAAGGCCAAGGGTAAATATTTCGGTCCTTACCCGAGCGCTGGCGCGATTCGCGAAAGCCTGAGCCTGCTGCAAAAGACGTTTTTCGTTCGGCAATGCGAAGACAGTTTTTACAAGAATCGCACCCGTCCTTGCCTGCAATACCAGATCAAGCGCTGCAAGGCGCCCTGCGTCGGGCTGGTGGAGCCCCAGGTGTATGCGGAAGATGTGCGCCACTCGGTGATGTTTCTTGAAGGGCGCAGCAATGCTCTGACAGACGAGTTGTCCGCCGGGATGGAAGAGGCGGCGATCAATCTCGAGTTCGAACGAGCAGCCGAGTTGCGGGACCAGATTGCGTTACTGCGCCGGGTTCAGGATCAGCAGAGCATGGAAGGCGGGACCGGGGACGTCGATGTGATTGCCGCCTTCGTCAACCCGGGCGGTGCCTGTGTTCACTTGATCAGCGTGCGGGGCGGGCGGGTACTGGGAAGCAAGAACTTCTTCCCTCAGGTTGGTATTGAAGAAGACGTTAGCGAAGTCATGGCCGCATTTCTCGGCCAGTATTTTATCAGCAGTCCTGAGCGCGACTTGCCAAGTGAACTGATCGTCAATGTGGTCCACGACGACTTTCCAACACTGATCGCCGCCATCGACGAGTTGCGCGGTCGTGAACTGACCATCAGCCATCGTGTGCGTGGTACGCGGGCGCGCTGGCAGCAATTGGCGGTGACCAATGCCGAGCAGGCACTGAGTGCGCGCCTGGCGAATCGTCAGCACATTACGGCACGCTTCGATGCGCTGGCCGAGGTGCTGAAGCTGGATGAGCCTCCTCAACGACTTGAGTGCTACGACATCAGTCATTCCAGTGGCGAGGCGACGGTGGCGTCCTGCGTGGTCTTCGGCCCCGAAGGCCCGATCAAATCCGATTACCGCCGGTATAACATCGAGGGCGTTACGGCCGGCGATGACTACGCGGCGATGCATCAGGCGTTGACCCGACGCTTCAGCAAGCTGAAGGACGGGGAGGGCAAACTGCCGGATATCCTGTTGGTGGATGGCGGTAAAGGCCAGTTGTCCATGGCCCGCGACGTACTCGATGAATTGGCCGTACCCGACCTGATTCTGCTGGGCGTGGCAAAAGGTGCGACGCGCAAGGCCGGTTTCGAAACCCTGTACCTGAACGACGCTGCACATGAGTTCACGTTGCGCGGCGATTCTCCCGCGTTGCACCTGATCCAGCAGATTCGCGACGAAGCCCACCGGTTTGCCATCACCGGGCACCGCGCCCGGCGTGGAAAAACCCGTCGGACATCTACACTGGAGGGCGTCGCCGGCGTCGGACCCACACGTCGGCGGGATTTGTTGAAACATTTTGGTGGATTGCAGGAGCTGTCTCGTGCAAGCATCGAAGAAATTGCCAAAGCCCCCGGGATCAGTAAAAAGCTCGCAGAGTTGATTTATGCAAATCTGCACAGCGAGTAGAATGCCCCCTCACCTCGTAGCCAGTTGTGCCGATGAATATCCCTAATCTGATTACCGTTCTACGCGTTCTACTCATACCGATCTTCATTTTGCTGTTCTACCTGCCTTACCAGTGGAGCTACCTGGCCTCCGCCTCGGTCTTCGCATTCGCTGCCGCCACCGACTGGCTGGACGGGTACCTGGCCCGCCGTCTGGAACAAAGCACACCGTTCGGGGCTTTCCTCGATCCGGTTGCCGACAAGCTTATGGTTGCGGTTGCACTGGTACTGTTGGTGCAGGAACACGGAAACCTGTGGCTCACGCTGCCTGCTGCCGTGATCATCGGTCGCGAGATTGTCGTCTCGGCGCTGCGCGAATGGATGGCCGAACTGGGTGCTCGTGCCCACGTCGCCGTATCGAACCTGGGCAAATGGAAAACCGCCGCGCAAATGCTGGCGCTGGTGATCCTGCTGGCCAATCCCAAGGAGTTCAGTTTCTGGGTCTTGCTGGGCTACACCTTGCTGATGGTGTCGGCTGGCCTGACTTTGTGGTCGATGGTCCAGTACCTGCGGGCTGCCTGGCCACATCTGAAGACCGACGTTGAAAAGAAATAAAACTTTTTTGAATCAAAGGGTTGACGGGGCTTCTGGATTCTATAGAATGCGCCACACCAAGACGCGGGAATAGCTCAGTTGGTAGAGCACGACCTTGCCAAGGTCGGGGTCGCGAGTTCGAGTCTCGTTTCCCGCTCCAAGTTTGTACGCATTTGATGTCGCGCTACTAGATACCAAATGTTTTGAGGCCGAGTAGCAAAATGGTTATGCAGCGGATTGCAAATCCGCCTACGCCGGTTCGATTCCGACCTCGGCCTCCACTAATAAACGAGCTCCGTAGATCTATGATTTACGGAGCTTTTTTATTTGCAGTAGCCTGCAAGATTTAGTCTTGAAAAGGGTATTTGCGAACTTGCTTCACCGGGGCGGGATGTATATATTTCCACCTCTGCTGCACAAGCGTCAGAACTGCCAGATCGTTATTTGACAGAACCTGGACGCTTCACCGCGCTACCGCCCGAATGGCGAAACTGGTAGACGCATGGGACTTAAAATCCCCCGCTCGTAAGGGCGTGCCGGTTCGATTCCGGCTTCGGGCACCATCTTGCATTCCACTGAGCGCTTTTAAATTCTTTGGAAGCCTTGAAAAACCTGCCTTCTGGCGGGTTTTTTCGTTTTAGCATTCCGTCGGATTCTCGTCCATTCTTCTGGATTCCAGTCATTTAGAGGGTAGAGTTAGGGGTAGTCTTTGGTTCGATTAAGGATGATACCCTTATGTCGCGCACAACTGCTCCGCTTACCGACGCTGCTTGCCGTTTAGCAAGGCCAACGGACCGTCCCTACAAGCTTTTCGACGGCGACGGTCTCTATCTCCTAATTCAACCCAATGGCCGTAAAGGCTGGCGTCTCAGGTATGTAAAGCCTGACGGCCGGGAGGGGTTGACCTCCCTCGGCAGCTATCCCGTGATTGGCCTGGCCGAAGCTCGCCAGAAGCGTTTAGATGCGAAGCGGATGCTCGCAGACGGCATTGATCCCGTCGAGAACAAGCGTAAAGCCAAAACTGTTAACGGCCGTACTTTTGAAAGCGTTGCGTTGGACTGGCACAAGAACATGTCGGCCAGATGGACACCAGACCATTCCAAAAATGTGTTCAACCGTCTGAATAACTATGTGTTCCCGTTTATCGGTGCTCGCGCGATTGCTGATCTCGATACTTATGATCTGATGCAACCTTTGGAGGCGATCAGAAAACGTGGAACGATTGACGTCGCCTTAAGGGTACAAAGATACCTGCAAAGTATTATGCGTGAGGCAAAACGCCTTCGTCTTATTCCGATGAACCCTGCGTACGATCTTCAGGGCTTGATCAAAGCGCCGCGAGTCTCCCATCGGCCTGCATTGCCCCTATCACGCCTGCCTGAATTGCTGGCACGAATCAATGCCTACAAGGGCCGAGAGCTGACCCGGCTAACGCTCATGCTGTCGCTGCACGTGTTTGTTCGCTCGAGTGAATTACGTTTCGCTCGCTGGTGTGAGTTCGACCTCAAGCGTGGCGTATGGGAGATCCCGGATACTCGGCCGGAGCTAGAGGACGTACGCCATTCAACGCGGGGGACGAAAATGGCGGGCGATGTTCATCTTGTGCCTTTATCGCCGCAAGTTGTGGCCGTGCTTGAACAGATCCACACCCTCACTGGCACATTCGACCTGGTATTTGCCGGTGATGCTAGGGCCTGGAAGCCGATGTCAGAAAACACCGTGAACAAAGCGTTGCGCACTATGGGGTACGACACCAAGACCGAGATCTGTGGTCACGGCTTCCGCTCAATGGCATGCAGCGCACTGGTTGAGTCAGGGATGTGGTCAGAGACTGCTATTGAAAGACAGATGAGCCATCGAGAGCGGAACAGCGTTCGTGCCGCCTACATTCACAAGGCAGAGTTCATTGAAGAGCGCAGGCTGATCATGAACTGGTGGAGCCGGTACCTTGAGGCCAATCTTCAGGAGCATGTCACCCATCACGAGTTTGCGAATCAGGCCGGCGAGAATGTCACTCGGTTAAAAGTAAAACGTGGCGCAATGAAGTAGGCGTGCCAGTTATGCTTCGTTGGGGTAGCGATTAAAAGGTCGTTCGCCAATTGATGTCCTCACTCCGGATAATTTCGACGTGACCACGGGGTTCGTGTGCAGTGCTCTGGGCTCAAGCTGAGGTGTTAACTTCGAGCGGTGGCAAAGGATGTTACCGTTACAGTTGAGTGCTTCTGATGGGCGTTTGTTGTTCTTCGAGTTGCCACTGGAGGGCTGGACTTCACATGCCACCTGAGGCATCGGGAGAAACTCGAAAAATGACGGTCTGCATCTGATTTCTACGGGCTAATGATCACGATATGCTGCCCTTGAGTCGGATTTTTTATTGTGCAGGAGAGCACCATTTGGCAATATCTTGCCCCCCACACTCTCTTGTCAGCTCTCCATCCCTCTCATTTGGGGGCTGCGTCTCGGAGAGGGTGGGTAACCCGGCCTTCGTGTCGGGTTTTTTATTTACAAGCCAACCACAGCCGGCAGAAAAAATTAAATATTTCTCTGCCCTCTTAAATGGGGTGCTAGGGGTCGAGTGTTCGAATCACTCCGTCCCGACCATTTATTCTTAAAGAAATCCAGTCACTTAGCGGTGACTGGATTTTTTTATGATTTATTGTTTTTGCGCGGAGCTGATTTTTGCCCCACTTTTTGCCCCACTGAGGATTTCGATTATCTGTGAGTTCGCGCCGCTTTTGGCCCCTTTTCGCGCTGCCTTTGGCACCAATCCTGTCTGATATTTCTCTTCCTTTCTCCGCTTTTTCGCATGTCAGATAGCCTTGCCAAACGCCCTGTTTCCGGGCGATTAGGGCGTTTTTTCTCACCCGCTCCGCGGCGCTAAACCCTGGAAGCTCAGTTCCGATTTTTCGTTCTTAAAGGTCACCATCCCAAATCAGCGAAACCGGCTGTACGTCACGCGGGCCGTGCCTTTGAAGACAAACGGAAGCAGCGAAAGCCGGACTTCCGATTGTGCGCTAGGGAAACGGAACAGAGCGCGGGGATGCGGGGAGGG
>NZ_JBFUID010000013.1:0-102027 GCF_056402055.1 Pseudomonas sp. P4_C4
ATGGGCATTTACATGCGCTACATCCGTCCGGGTCGCATCGGTGAAATCTCGGTGATCGGCGTGCTATTGCTGCTCGGTTCGATCTGGCTCGGCGGGCAGATTGCCGCGGATCCGGTGTGGGCCAAGGCGTTCAGCTTTACCGGTATCCAGATCACCTGGATGCTGATCGGTTACGGTTTTGTCGCGGCGGTGTTGCCGGTGTGGCTGATTCTGGCACCCCGTGACTACCTGTCGACCTTCCTGAAAATCGGCACCATCGTCGCCCTGGCCATCGGCATTCTGATCACCATGCCCGAGCTGAAAATGCCGGCCCTGACCCAGTTCATCGACGGCACCGGCCCGGTATGGAAGGGCGGTCTGTTCCCGTTCCTGTTCATCACCATCGCCTGTGGCGCGGTGTCGGGTTTCCACGCGCTGATCGCCTCCGGGACCACGCCGAAACTGCTGGATAACGAAACCAACGCCCGCTACATCGGTTACGGCGGCATGCTGATGGAATCGTTCGTGGCGATCATGGCCATGGTCGCCGCGTCGGTGATCGAACCGGGTGTGTACTTCGCCATGAACAGTCCGGCTGCGGTTGTCGGCGGGGATGTGGTGGCGGTAGCAACAGCGGTCAGCAACTGGGGCTTTGCCATCACGCCGGAAGCCCTGCAAGCGGTGGCCCACGACATCGGTGAAACCACCATCCTGGCCCGTGCCGGTGGTGCGCCGACCCTGGCGGTCGGTATCGCGCAGATCCTGCACAGTGTTCTGCCGGGTGAGAACACCATGGCGTTCTGGTACCACTTCGCGATCCTGTTTGAAGCGCTGTTCATCCTGACCGCGGTCGACGCCGGTACCCGTGCCGGGCGTTTCATGCTCCAGGACTTGCTCGGTTCGTTCGTGCCGGCCCTGCGCCGCACCGAATCCTGGACTGCCAACCTGATCGCTACCGCCGGTTGCGTGGCCATGTGGGGCTGGTTGCTGTATCAGGGCGTGATCGATCCGCTGGGYGGCATCAACACCTTGTGGCCACTGTTCGGTATCTCCAACCAGATGCTGGCCGGTATCGCGCTGATGCTCGGCACCGTGGTGCTGATCAAGATGAAACGCCAGCGGTATGTCTGGGTCACCATGTTGCCGGCGGTGTGGCTGTTGATCTGCACCACGACAGCGGGCTTCATCAAGCTGTTCGACGCTAACCCGGCGATCGGCTTCCTGTCGCTGGCCAGGAAATATAGCGATGCCTTGGCCAACGGCCAGATCCTCGCCCCGGCCAAGGACATCACCCAGATGCAACACGTGATCTTCAACGCCTACACCAATGCAACGCTGACCGCGCTGTTCCTGTTCGTGGTGTTCAGCATCCTGTTCTATGCGCTCAAGGTCGGTATTTCCGCCTGGGGTAGCAAAGAACGTACGGATAAAGAAGCGCCATTCCAGGCGCTGCCGGAAGCGTGATCGAGGATTTGCACCATGTTCAATGACCTGAGTCGCCTCGGTAAATACCTCGGTCAGGCCGCGCGCCTGATGGTCGGCATGCCCGACTACGACAACTACGTCGAGCATATGCAGACCAAGCACCCGGACAAACCGGTGATGAGCTATGAGATGTTCTTTCGGGAGCGTCAGGAAGCCCGTTACGGTGGCAAGGGTGGGCCGAAGTGTTGTTGATCCGCTTGTCGGATTAACGGCAATACCTGTGGGAGCGAGCTTGCTCGCGATGGCGGATTGTCAATCAACAGTGATGTTGAATGTTAAGCCGCTATCGCGAGCAAGCTCGCTCCCACATTTGTTTTGTGTTGTTTTTTCTCTGTGTGAAAAAGGAGATCCAGTTTGTCCTCTCCAATCCCCGTAACAATCCTCAGCGGCTTCCTCGGCGCTGGTAAAACCACCCTGTTGCGCCACCTGCTCAAAGCCGAGCACGGCCTGAAAATTGCCGTGATCGAGAACGAATTCAGCGATGCCGGTATCGATACCCAGTTGTTGGGCGACGAGCCTGTGCAAGTGATGACGCTGTCGAATGGCTGCGTCTGCTGCACCATCCACACCGACCTGACCAAGGCCTTGTACCTGCTACTTGAACGCCTGGACAGCGGCGACATCGCCTTCGACCGCCTGGTGATCGAATGCACCGGCCTGGCCGACCCGGCGCCCGTGGCACAAACCTTCTTCATCGACGAAGAACTGCGTGAACGCTATATCCTCGACGGCATCATCACCCTGGTCGATGCCGCCCACGCTGATCTGCATCTGACCCAGACCATCGCCCAGGCACAGATCGGTTTTGCCGACCGCTTGCTGGTGAGCAAGCGCGATCTGGTGGACGAGCCAACCTTTACCGCGCTGAGCGAGCGCCTGACCCGTATCAACCGTCGAGCGCCGATTCGCGTGGTTGACCACGGCAGGATCGACCTGGCTGAACTGCTTGATGTCCGCGGTTTCAACCTCAATGCAGACCTCGGTGGCGGCGTGAGTTTGCGCCCGCTCAGCCAGGCTGCTCCGTCCATGGACCGCATTTCCAGCCTGGTGCTGCGCACCGACAAGCCGCTGGATATCGACAGGCTCAGCGAGTTCATGAATGAGCTGCTGGAAGACCATGGCAAGCAACTGCTGCGCTACAAAGGTGTGTTGAATATCCTCGGCGAATCGCGTCGCATGGTGTTTCAGGGTGTGCTGAAGCTTTATGGTTTCGACTGGGATACAGAGTGGGCTGAAGAGGAAGTGCGCGAGAGCGTGATCGTGTTCATTGCCGATGACTTGCCGGAAGAAAAGATTCGCGAGGGGTTTGCGCGGGTGGCGGCGGATTAAAGTCAGAAGTTGCAGCGAGCCTTGAGCCGCCATCGCGAGCAGGTCGGATCGCCGCACCGTCGCTCCCACATTTGAAGTGCAGTCCCCTGTGGGGGCGAGGCTGCTCCGGGCGGCGTTCCGACGAAAGCGGACTAACCTGTGGCACAGTTTTGGTCCAGTGCCGATGCAGGGCTCAGCAACAAATCTTCCAGATAATCCAGATGCCGGTTGAGCACGGCTTGCGCCGTCGCGGCGTCTCCTCGCTCCAGCGCATCCAGAATCTCCATGTGCTCCACGCAATAATCCTTCTGCGGCAGATCAAACTGCGCAATCGCCAACGAAGTCAGCGCTACCAGGCTCTCAAGAAAATGCGCCAACGGTGCATTCCCCGCCATTTGTGCCAACTGCAGATGAAACTCTCCCGACAAACGAATTCCCCGTCCACGCTCGGTGCATTGACGCTCGCTATCGACCAGCGCCCGCAGTTGCTTCAGGTCTTGCGCGCAGGGTCGCTGACAGGCCAGCCGCACCAGCAAGATCTCGGCCAGACGCCGGGCATGCAGTGTCTGCCGGGTCTGCTCGGCATCAAGCTCGGCGACGCGGGGACGATGGTTGACTCGAAGAATGATGATCTGCTGATGGGACAGTCGCGTCAGCACATCACGCATGTCGCTGCGCCTTGCACCGAACATCTGCGCCAGGCTTTCTTCCGTAAAGCGACTGGCCGAATGGATGCGCTGTTCGAAAATGGCATCGAGGACTCGTGAATACAGATCATCCACCGAAGGGCGGACGGGCAGGGTGGCGAGCGTTTGTGGCGAGGCGAAGCTGTTCATGGCCAATCTCCAGTTCGAAGAGGTTTCAACTGCCGAGGTTGTCTTCCGGGATGTTCAGTTCGATGCCCATGCGCTGGCCTTCGCGCAAAATGTGCCGACGCATCTCGGCGCTGGCCTGGGCGCTGTTCTTGCTGCGGATCGCCCGCACCACCGCTTCGTTTTCTTCAAGGCGCTCAGCCAGATGCTCCGGGGAGTTGCGCAACACTTCGGCGCTTTGCTTGAGGGCATTGCTGGTTTGCTGGACCACGCTCTGGAAGATCGGGTTCGACGTCAGCGTGAACAGCTCTTCGTGGAACGCGATGTAGGCGGTTACGCCGGCTTCACTGTCATTGGCCTCCAGGGCTTCGCGCATGTCCATCAAGGTCAGGCGCAGTTGCCCGACTTCCTTGCTGCTGATGGACTGCGCCACGAGGCCGACGATGAACGGCTCCAGCGTGTAGCGCAGTTGCAGCACGTCTTCCAGGCTCGCTGCGGCCACTGCACTGTCATGCGTCTGGCTGTCGGCGAGATTGGCTTCGAGCACCACCACGCCTTTGCCCGGCATCGAACGCACCAGGCCGAGGGTTTCCAGGACGATGACCGCCTCACGCAGGCTCGGGCGGCTGATGCCCAGTTGTTCGGCCAGTTCGCGTTGCCCCGGCAGCATTTCGCCGGAGCGCCACTGACCACGGGCCAAAGCGGCCCGAAGTTTTTCTACCACTGAGTTGACGACGGTTGATGAGGTAATCACTTGCTTGCTCCATGAGCCGTGCCTGCGGTCGGCAGGCACGGCGGTCATTCAGAATTCTTTGGCTGCCGCTTGAGCAACCGGTTTTCTCGGCTGGAAGGTATAACCCGCCTGGCCGGAAAGTACCTTGTTCGCCCGCTGCACATCGATGTCCTTTTCCCACCGCGCGATGGCGACGGTCGCCACACAGTTGCCGATCAGGTTGGTCAACGCCCGGCCGATCCCCATGAACCAGTCCACGGCCAGCACCAGCACCAGACCCACCACCGGAATGGCCGGAATGGCTGTCAGGGTGGCCGCCAGGATCACCAGCGCCGAGCCTGGAATACCGTGGGCACCCTTGGAGGTGATCAACGACACCAACAGAATCGTCAACAGGTCGGTCATCGCCAGCGGCGTGCCGGTGGCATTGGCGATGAACACAATGGCCAGGGTCAGGTAGATCGAGAAACCGTCGAGGTTGAACGAGTAACCGGTAGGTATCACCAACCCGACCGTCGAACTGCCGATGCCCAGGTGCTCAAGCTTGCGCATGATTTGTGGCAGCACGGCATCGGAGGACGCGGTGCCCATGACGATCAGCAGTTCTTCGCGCAGGTACTTGAGCAACGGCCACATCTTCAAGCCAGAGAGGCGCATCACCAGGCCGAGAATCAGGGCCACGAAGGCAGTACAGGTCAGGTAGAACAGGCCGACCAGGCTGCCCAGGTGTTGCAGCGAGTCCAGGCCATATTTGCTGGTGGTGAAGGCGATCGCGCCGAATACACCGATGGGGGCCAGTCGCACGATCATGCCCATGATGCGGAAGATCACATGGCTGAGTTCATTGATCAGACGCGAAATACCCGATGCCGCTTCTCCCACCAGATTCAGTGCACTGCCGAACAACACTGAAAACAGCAGGACCTGCAGGATATTGTTATCGGCAAAGGCACCGATCACCGAAGTCGGAATCAGGTCCATCAGGAACTGTGTGGTGGTGTGCATGTGCTGACCGCGCTGGGCAATGTCGCCCATATCGGCTGTGGAAAGCTGCTCCAGATGGATGTTCGCGCCGCTGCCGATGCCAGTGCTGAAGGCGAACACCAGGCCAATCACCAGGGCGATGGTGGTCAGCACTTCAAAGTAGATCACCGATTTCAGGCCGATTCGGCCGACCTTCTTCAGGTCGCCGGCACCGCTGATGCCGCTGACCACTACGCAAAACACAATCAGGCCGATGAGCATTTTGATCAGCTTGATAAAACCGTCACCGAGCGGTTTGAGCTGAGCGGAGTATTCGGGAAGGGTCAGCCCGCAGACGATGCCGAGCACCAGTCCGAGAACCACTTGGAGGAAGATTGAACGCGAGCACCATCTGAGCATGGGAGGAATCCTGGTCGGTGTCCTGGCTTCCGTGTGCGGGGCACATCAGATTCAGGACTTAATTATTGTGGTCTTACCGGTATGTCCAGTGCAGGCGCAGTCTAGGCGCTATTTTTGGGTGTTCGCAAGTAAAAATTAGAAAATTGGCATGACCGGTCTGACCAGTGGTGCTGGTCTCGTAGGAGCTGCCGAAGGCTGCGATCTTTTGATTTTGCTTTTTTGAGGATCAAAAGATCGCAGCCTTCGGCAGCTCCTACAGGTAAGCGGTGTCAATTTGCGGGCGAAAAAAAACCGGCCAATCACTTGGCCGGTTCTTCATGCTGCGGATTTAACGGGGCAATTAAGCGCCGTACACCGGTAGCTTCTTGCAGATGGCCTTGACCTTCTCACGAACGGCGTCGATCACCGCTTCGTTGTTCAGGTCAGCCAGGATGTCGCAGATCCAGCCGGCCAGTTCCTTGCACTCTGCTTCCTTGAAGCCACGAGTGGTCACGGCCGGGGTGCCGAAGCGCAGGCCGGAAGTGACGAACGGAGAGCGTGGGTCGTTTGGCACGGAGTTCTTGTTCACGGTGATGAACGCTTTGCCCAGAGCGGCGTCGGCGTCTTTACCGGAAATTTCCTGCTTGATCAGCGACAGCAGGAACAGGTGGTTCTGAGTACCGCCGGAAACCACGTCGAAGCCGCGTTCGATGAACACGCCGGCCATGGCCTGGGCGTTCTTCACCACTTGTTGCTGGTAAACCTTGAACTCAGGCTGCAGCGCTTCCTTGAAGCAGATCGCTTTAGCGGCGATCACGTGCTCCAGCGGGCCGCCCTGGGCGCCCGGGAATACGGCGGAGTTCAGTTTCTTCTCGATGTCGGCGTTGGCGCGAGCCAGGATCAGGCCGCCACGTGGACCGCGCAGGGTCTTGTGGGTGGTGGTGGTCACGACGTCAGCGAATGGAATCGGGTTCGGGTAGACGCCAGCGGCTACCAGACCGGCCACGTGGGCCATGTCGACGAACAGGTAGGCACCTACCTTGTCGGCGATTGCACGGAAGCGCGGGAAGTCGAGGATCTGCGAGTAGGCAGAGAAACCGGCCACGATCATTTTTGGCTTGTGCTCAACGGCCAGGCGCTCGACTTCGTCGTAGTCGATCAGGCCGTTGGCATCGATGCCGTACTGGATGGCGTTGTACAGCTTGCCGGAAGACGAAACGCTGGCACCGTGGGTCAGGTGACCGCCGTGGGCCAGGCTCATGCCCAGGATGGTGTCGCCAGCCGACAGCAGGGCCAGGTAAACGGCGCTGTTGGCTTGCGAACCGGCGTGTGGCTGAACGTTGGCGTAGTCGGCACCGAACAGCTCTTTGGCGCGGTCGATGGCCAGTTGCTCAACCACGTCGACGTACTCGCAACCGCCGTAGTAGCGCTTGCCCGGGTAGCCTTCGGCGTACTTGTTGGTCAGTACCGAGCCTTGAGCTTCCATCACCGCTGGGCTGGTGTAGTTTTCCGAAGCGATCAGCTCGATGTGTTCTTCCTGGCGCTGAGCTTCTTGCTCCATGGCGGCAAAAAGGTCGGCGTCGTACTTGGCAATAGTCAAATCACGGCTGAACATGGCGGTCCTCAAGGATCGGGGGCGGAAAAGGGAGGCATTCTAACCCAATGGGTTTTAGATGGCATATGAAACGGCATCATGTCGCAGACAAGTGGTGTTCATGCGTGGATAGATGGTGTTTGTGCCGGCCTCAAAAGATCGCAGCCTTCGGCAGCTCCTACCCTAAGCGGGGTAGCCGCCAGATTCTGTGACCGACATCAATCCCTGTAGGAGCTGCCGCAGGCTGCGATCTTTTCGGCAACACCACAAAACTTCAGTCGAACATGAAGAGGGCGTCGTTACTGAACTGCGCCTCAAACCGGTCCGCCGGCATCGGGCGACCGAACAGGTAACCCTGCACCTCGTCGCAACCGTGCTCCCTCAGGAAATCAAGCTGTTCGTGGGTTTCCACGCCTTCGGCGATCACCGCCAGGTTCAGGCTGTGGGCCATGGCGATGATCGCCCGGGCGATCTGCGCATCCTGCTCACCCGATGGCAGGCCGTCGACGAAGGTGCGGTCGATCTTCAGTACGTCGATCGGGAACTGCTTGAGGTAGTTGAGCGATGAGTAACCGGTGCCAAAGTCATCCACCGCGATGCTCAGCCCAAGGTTTTTCAGCCCGGCGAGGATCTGCATCGCCTCGCTGACTTCGCGCATCAGGATACTTTCGGTCAGCTCCAGTTCCAGGCACGCCGGCGGCAGGCCGGTTTCCTTGAGAATGGTGGCGATTCGCGTGCCAAGCTGGCCATCGGAGAACTGCCGCGCCGAGATGTTCACCGACACCTTCGGCACCCGTACCCTGGCCTGATGCCAGGCCTTCAGTTGGCGGCAGGCTTCGCTGATCACCCAGTCGCCGACATCCACCACCAGCCCGAGCTCTTCGAGCACCGGAATGAAATCCCCCGGCGGCACCAGACCGCGGCGTGGATGGCGCCAGCGCAACAATGCCTCGGCACCGGTCAGGCGCTTGCCGTCGCCGCTGAACTGCGGCTGGTAATACAGCACGAATTCGTTCTGTTCCAGGGCATGGCGCAAGTCGCTTTCCAGCTCCAGTCGCTCCAGGGCGCTGGCATTCATGTCCGCCTGATAGAACTGGAAGTTGTTCTTGCCACGTTCCTTGGCGTGGTACATCGCCGTGTCGGCGTTCTTCATCAGCTGGCTGAGTTCGTTGCCGTCCTGCGGGCTCAGGGCGATACCGATACTGGCCGTGACGAAGAACTCGCGGCCTTCGAGCACGAACGGTTTCACCAGGCTGGCGAGAATCTGCTCGGCCACATGAATCGCCCGGTTCAGGGCGATTTCACGGTTGGCTCGTGGTTGCAGGAGCAAGGTGAATTCGTCACCGCCCATGCGCGCCACGGTGTCGTCATCGTCGACGCAACCGAGCAGGCGCGTGGCCATTTCCTTGAGCATGCGGTCGCCGGCGGCGTGGCCCAGGGAGTCGTTGATCGGCTTGAAACGGTCGAGATCGAGGAACATCAGCACCACCCACGACTTCTGCCGTTCGGCCGATTGCAACGCCGTGTGCAGGCGATCCTGGAACAGCGATCGGTTGGGCAGGTGGGTCAGGGCGTCGTAGTAGGCAAGGCGGTGAATCCGCTGTTCGCTGGCCTTGCGCTCGCTGATGTCGCTGAAGAAACACACATAGCTGGCCAGGTCGCCTTCGTCATCGAGTACGGCGGTGATCCCGACCCAGGCCGGGTAGTGCTCGCCATTGCGACGCTTGAGCCAGACTTCGCCTTCCCAGGTGCTGTGCTGGGCCAATTGCTTGAGGACGTAACGCAGATGGGATTCCTGTTGCTCGTCGACGGTCAGCATGTTCGGCAGCTGGTCGAGGACCTGCTCCACGGCATAGCCGCTGACACGGCTGAAGGCCTCGTTGGCCTGGACGATGTAGCCGGCCGGGTCGGTGATCAGGATCGCCGAGGTCGAGTGTTCGAATACCGTGGCGGCCATGCGCAAGTCTTTTTCCGCCCGGCGTTGCTGGCTGATGTCGCGGCCGACGCCGAGCACGCCTTCGAACGTACCGTGTTCGTCCCAGACCAATACCAGGCGCAGTTCGATCGGGATCTTGCGCCCGTCGGCCCGCAGGCAATCGAACAGGAACAGTTGGGTTTGCACCTGGCTGCGCAGCAGCGCCAGTTGGTCCGGCTGATCCAGCGCTTTGCTGACCCGGTCCATCAGGTGGTAGATGCCGGTCAGTTGTTGCGGGTTGGCGATGGTCGATTGCCAGCCGTTCTGGAAAATCCACTCGGCGTCGTAACCCAGCACCGCTTGCACGGAAGGGCTGACGTAATTGAGGTTCAGGCGGCTGTCGGTGGAGAAGATCACGTCGCTGATGCTTTCGGCGAGCATCCGGTAGCGCTGTTCGCTGTCGCGCAGGGATTCACTGGCTTCAAGCTGATCGGTGATGTCCTTGGCCACGCCGATGATCCGCGTGACCTGATCGTCCTTGTCCCGCGCCAGTGCCTGCTCGCGAATCTCGAAGCGTCGCCACTGGCCGTCCCGATGACGGAAGCGCAACTGGCACTGCATCAATTGGCGATAACCGGCCTGGCGCTGGACCTGGCGGGAGCGATGGTAATAGTCGGCGTCTTCGGGGTGCAGGAGGATTTCCCAGAAGTATTCGCCCATCTGGTGCAGTTCGGTGCGGTTGTAACCCAGTGTCTGGCCCAGATGATGGTTGCTGTAGATCATGCGCTGGCTGAAAACATGCTGCACATACAGGTGATCCGGTACGGTGCGCACCACGTCCGACCAAAACCCTTCGCGCTCCTGCAGTGACAATTCGATGAGCTTGCGGCTGGTGATGTCGGTGATGCTCAGGATCACTGCGTTATAGTCGTCCTGGGTTTGCGGCAGGCGCAGCACCAGCCATAGATGCTGGTCGCGACCGCTGGCATCCTGCAGTTTGATTTCCAGCTCAAGCAGTTGCTGCCGGTTGAGCATCGCGTCGAGCACCTGGTTGCCGATGGCGGTGCCGTCCTGCGGATGGCCGTCGATCAGCAGTTTCCAGGCTTTGTCAGCGCTATCGACATTAAGCAGTTGCAGTGCGACCTGGTTGACCTCGGAGATCCGCAATTCCTTGAGCAATTGCCGGCGTTGTTCCGGGATCGCCAGCCACGCTTGCAGTTGCTCGCTGCCCTGCAGTTGTGCCTTGTCGAAAAAGACCTTGAGCCCGGACATGTCGAGGACGCACAAGGCTACGCCGGTGCCTTCGAAAATGTCCTGATAACGCCGGCGGCCTTCGCTCAATTGGCGCTGACGCCGGCGCATGTTCAGCAAGGCGATGAACGGCAGCATGGAAAACGCCAGGCCCAGCAGACATTTGCCAATGAACGCCGGCAGCAGCTCTTCCAGCACGCGCTGGCGGTCGAACAAGCCGCGCAGTTGCCAATCGCTGCTGCTCAGCGCAACGGTCAGCACGCTGTTGGCGACATCGTCCTCGGTCAGCGTGCCCGGATTGACCGAGGGCAGCGCATCGTCGCGGCTGATGATCTGATGATTGATGCGGTTCTCCACCAGCCACAATGGGCGGCGGCCGGCCTCGCTTTGCTTGATCAAGGACGAAAAGAAGGCGGGGGGCAGACGCAAGACCCAATAGCCTCGGGAACTGCCGCTGGCCTGATGCAACAATAGATGCACCACGGAGCCGTCGGTGGCGTTGCTGAAGTAGTGCGTCTGGGCGTGGCTGCGGCGTATCAGTTCACCCAGGTAGCCGCTGTCATCGCTGTCGGGAGCGCTGTCACTGATGACTCTTCCCGAGGGGCTGAGCAACGCCAGGCTGCGCAGATCAGGCAGCGACTGTTGCAGCTTGCGCAGCAGCGCCTGCAGCTCATCGGCGTCCTGCGGTTGCTCGACGATCGGCAACAGGTTGAGGGCGATCTGCGCGTTGAGCGCCATGTTCAGGCTGACCTGCGCGGCTAGATCGGCGGTGTAATCGATGGTGTATTGACGCTGGTTTTTCTGGGTTTCGCGCAACTGATCGAGCAATTGCCAGAACAACAGGGCCAGCAGCAATAGTGCAAGTGTCGCCAAGGTGCCCTTCAAGGTCCCGCGCAGGGGGGAGCCGGGCGCTGTGGCCGGCTCACTGGAAGTCAGGGGCGGAGGGGCTTTGGACAAGCTGTAATCCTGCGGTTTGGCTGGACTGGCGCGACGTGCACTATAAGCCGGACGCCCGAAGGGCGGCTAGCATGCCTTGAGTTGTGGCGAAGTGCCAGTCCCTGCCCGTCGGCTGGACTGCCATCTGTCATTAAGGTAGCTTTGCCGGTTACGCGGGAGCGTTCCAGCTCCTAGACTCAGACTTTTTCAGCGCGCACGTATTGATAGCCTCAAGCGAGCGACGCGCACGGTCTGGCCGGGCATCGCCTGCGCTCCAATCATTCATCAGTCACTGACCCTAGGTTCTCCATGGCTCAATACGTATTCACCATGCATCGGCTGGGCAAAGTTGTTCCGCCGAAGCGGGAAATCCTGAAAAATATTTCTCTGTCCTTCTTCCCCGGCGCCAAGATCGGCGTGCTCGGCCTCAACGGTTCGGGTAAGTCCACGTTGCTGAAAATCATGGCCGGCGTCGACACCGAGTTCGAGGGCGAAGCCCGCCCAATGCCGGAGCTGAACATCGGTTATCTGCCACAAGAGCCGATCCTGGACCCGACCAAAACCGTGCGTGAAGTGGTCGAGGAAGCGGTCAGCGTGATCAAGAATGCCCAGGCTCGCCTGGATGAGGTCTACGCGGCTTACGCTGAAGAAGACGCCGACTTCGACAAACTGGCGGCCGAACAGGCCAAGCTCGAAGCCATCCTGCAAGCCAGCGACGGTCACAACCTGGAGCGCCAGCTGGAAGTCGCCGCCGACGCGTTGCGTCTGCCGGCCTGGGATGCCAAGGTCGAAGTTCTGTCCGGTGGTGAAAAGCGTCGTGTAGCCCTGTGCCGCCTGCTGCTGTCCGCCCCGGACATGCTGCTGCTCGACGAACCGACCAACCACCTGGACGCCGATTCCGTCGCCTGGCTTGAGCACTTCCTGCACGACTTCCCGGGCACCGTGGTAGCGATCACGCACGACCGTTACTTCCTGGACAACGTTGCCGGCTGGATTCTGGAACTGGACCGCGGCGCGGGCATTCCTTACGAGGGCAACTATTCGGGTTGGCTGGAAGCCAAGTCCGATCGTCTGGCTGCAGAATCCAAGCAGCAGTCGGCCCACGAAAAAGCCATGAAGGAAGAACTGGAGTGGGTGCGCAAAGGCGCCAAGGCCCGCCAGTCGAAATCCAAGGCACGTCTGCAACGCTTCGAAGAAATGCAATCCCAGGAATTCCAGAAGCGCAGCGAAACCAACGAGATCTACATCCCGGCCGGTCCGCGCCTGGGCGACAAGGTCATCGAATTCAAGAACGTCACCAAGGGCTACGGCGATCGCGTGCTGATCGACAACCTGTCGTTCTCCATGCCTAAAGGCGCCATCGTCGGCGTGATCGGCGGTAACGGTGCCGGTAAGTCGACCCTGTTCCGCATGCTGATGGGCAAGGAAACGCCGGATTCGGGCAGCATCGACGTCGGTGAAACCGTGCAGCTTGCTTGTGTGGATCAGAGCCGCGAGGATCTGGACGGCAGCAAGACCGTGTTCCAGCAGATCTCCGACGGTTCCGACCAGATCCGCATCGGCAACTACGAGATCCCGTCGCGTACCTACGTCGGTCGCTTCAACTTCAAGGGCGGCGATCAGCAGAAGTTCGTCAAGGACCTGTCCGGTGGTGAGCGCGGTCGCTTGCACCTGGCCCTGACCCTGAAAGAGGGCGGCAACGTCCTGCTGCTCGACGAACCGTCCAACGACCTCGACGTCGAAACCCTGCGTTCCCTGGAAGAAGCCCTGCTGGACTTCCCGGGCGCCGCCATTGTGATCTCTCACGATCGGTGGTTCCTTGACCGCGTCGCGACTCACATCCTGGCGTACGAAGACGACTCGCAAGCGGTGTTCTTCGAAGGCAACTACAGCGAATACGAAGCCGATCGTAAAAAGCGTCTCGGCGAAGCAGCTGCTCAGCCGCATCGTGTACGCCACAAGAAACTGGCCTGATTTCGGGTTGGTTGCATAAGAGAGCGGAGCCTTCGGGCTCCGTTTTTTTTGCGTTTTTTCAGTGGTATCGCGGTGAGTTCATCGCCGGCAAGCCAGCTCCTACAGGTATGTGGATTGCCCGAGATCCGGAAAAACTCACGGACACTGTAGGAGCTGGCTTGCCAGCGATGGCGGTGTAACTGTTGGTGCAGAACTCCGGATCAACCCGAATTCCACCAGGCTGTAGAAGAAGTCCTGCGCACTCTGTGGCCGTTTCTTGAAGCCAATCCGCATTACCTGACCTCGGGCATTCTGGAACGCATCTGCGAGCCGGAGTGGGCGCTGGTGTTTCGCGTGTCGTGGGTCGACGATCGGGGCAAAGTCCAGGTCAATCGCGGGTTCCGCATCCAGATGAACAGCGCGATCGGCCCGTACAAGGGCGGTCTGCGTTTCCACCCGTCGGTGAACATGGGCGTGCTGAAATTCCTCGCCTTCGAACAGACCTTCAAAAACTCCCTGAATTCATTGCCCATGGGCGGTGGCAAGGGTGGTTCGGACTTCGACCCCAAAGGCAAAAGCGACGCGGAAGTCATGCGCTTCTGCCAGGCCTTCATGAGCGAGTTGTACCGCCACATTGGTGCGGACGTTGACGTGCCAGCCGGGGACATCGGCGTCGGTGCGCGGGAAATCGGTTTCCTGTTCGGCCAGCACAAGCGCTTGAACAACCAGTTCACCAGTGTGCTGACCGGCAAAGGCCCAAGCTACGACGGCAGCCTGATTCGCCCGCAAGCTTCCGGTTTCGGCTGCGTGTACTTCGCCGAAGAAATGCTCAAGCGCCGTGGCCTGGCTGGCCGTTTTGGCCTGGAGTTCCGCACCGGTCAGCTGCCATGGAGCCTGAGCTGCGATATCGCGCTGCTGTGCGCAACGCAAAACGAACTGGATGTCGAAGCCGCTCGCATCTTACTGCGCAACGGCTGCATCTGTGTGGCCGAAGGCGCGAACATGCCGACCACCCTCGAGGCGATGGACCTGTTCATCGAGGCCGACATTCTGTTCGCAGCGGGCAAGGCGTCCAACGCCGGCGGCGTGGCGGTGAGCGGGCTGGAAATGTCGCAGAACGCCATGCGCCTGGCGTGGACCGGTGGCGAAGTGGACAGCGAACTGCACGCGATCATGCAGTCGATTCACCACGCTTGCGTGCATTACGGCGAAGAGGACGGTCGGGTCAATTACGTCAAGGGGGCGAACATCGCCGGCTTCGTGAAGGTCGCCGATGCGATGCTGGCCCAAGGCGTCGTCTAAGTCGGTTCGATGCGAATCACTTCAATCATTTGATCCCCGGCGGGGCGCTGCCACAGTACTTCGTCGTTGAGTTGTGCGCCGAGCAGCGCCCGGCCCAGCGGTGAACCCCAATTGATCAGGCCGTGGGCGGCATCGGCCTGATCTTCGCCCACCAGTTGTACCCGGCGCTCGGTGGCGTGTTCATCGGCGTAGGTCACCCAACTGCCGATTTGCACTTTCTGGGTCGAGGTCGCGGCGGGTACCACCTGAGCGCTGCCCAGGCGCTGTTTGAAATAACGCAGATCACGTTCGAGATCGGCCAGGCGCTGTTTGTCCGCCTGCTCACCTTTTGCCGATTGCTCGGCATGCAGGGTTTGCAGTTCGGCGACTTTGCCCTGTAACAGCTTCAGGCCTTGCGGCGTGACGTAATTGGGCTGCGCGCTGACCTGCCGTTCGACAGGCTGATCGGCTTGCGCGCTGGCGTTATCTTCATTGACGAAGGCACGGCTCATGGAGTTCTCCCGGTATAGGGTTTGGGTCATGGTCGCAGGCATCTGGTTTCACTGGATGTCTGAAAGCGACTTACGGCGAGCGATAGGCCCGGGCGGCATCCTGATTTTTCTGTTGCTGTCAGGCCTTGCCCCATTCTTCCTGATGACTGTTGCGCTCATCCACCGCGCTCCACGACCACGCAACGCCGCATCTCGGAACCCCGGCCCCCTGGGGTCTATAAGGAAAGTCTAGAAGCTGGCTCGCGAGGATGGTGTGCGCGGGCGGTGAAAAATCCATTCCCTTGTGGGAGTAGCGTGTCAGGTCAGTAGTGATACCACTTCAGCTCAAGCATCACTTCGTTCTCGGCCGTCGCCAAATGGCTGAACTCACGCTGGGCGCTCAAGCGCAGACCGAGATTGCGGGATATTTCCCATTGCTGATTCAGGCTCAGGTTACGACGCACTTCGCCATTGGTGAAAAAATCACCCTTGGCTTCCAGGCTCAAGTTGCCCAGCGGGTTTTTCCACAGCACGCCACTGTTGAAACCAACGGCCGGCGCGATGAATGCGGCGAAGTCGTTGTTGTGTTCGATACGCACGGTGCCCAGGGCAAAACCGAGCAGATCGTCGCCCAATTGCCAGGTTCCACCGCCACCGCCGTTGACGTGGCTGACCAGGGTTTGGTCATCATGCTTGCCTGGCACCCGCTCCAGACCACCGGTGACTTGCCATGACAGCGGTTGCAGCAACTCGTTACGCGGGGTCAGGGAACGAATGGTCGCCAGGTCCAGTCGCTGCACTTGCCAGTCATTGCCTTCGTACTGGCGCAGTTTCAATTGCAGGATTTCGATCTGCGCGCCAAGGGGAAAGCTTTCGCTGTTGTCATTGAGGTCGTGATAAGCCATGCGCAAGCCGTACTCGCCAAAGGCTTTATCGCCACGGGTACCGAGGCCGAGTTGCCAGGTACGGGACTCGTGACCGTCTTCAGGCAGGCCGGGTTGCGGGATATCCAGCTCCGGCGCCGGGTTCTGGTTGATTGCCCGCAGCAGTTCGAAGCTGCGCTGGGCGCGCGCCGGGTCGCGCTCCCGGCCATTGGCGCGGTAGCGTTCCAGACGATAGGCCGCATCGATGATCAGCGCTTGGCGGTCGCGGGGTTGTGCCTTGAACGCCGGGTCCTGCAATTGGTTCTGATCGGCGCTGACGTTCAGTACCCATTGCTGCTCTTCAGGGGTCAACGGTTCGGCGCGACTGAGCAACTCGCGTTCCCGGGACGGACGATACTGGATGGATTCCACCAGCCCGGCATTTTTCACGGCTTTGACGGTGTCGGTCGGGATGGCGGTGAGTGGAAACTGCTCGGTCAGGCGCAGGCTCGGGCGGGCCACTTGCAGCAGTTCCAGCAAGCGGTACGAGCAGTTCTCGTCAAAGAAGAAATAGTCGAACTTGATCTGCTTCAGCTCCCAGACGTGCTCGACCATGCGCGCGGTTTCCTGCTGGGTCAGGTTCAGTCGGTATTCCCACAGGTCGCGGTTTTCCAGGCTGCGGTATTCCGAGAGTTTTTCCTGGTAGGGCACCAGCGCGAACAGGCCGGGATAGCCGCCCATCAGGCCTTTCCAGGCATAGAGGATGCTGTTGTCCGAGCCCTCGATGTAGGCGCCGAAGTTGATCGCGTAACTGAGCAGCGAAGTCTTGTCGCTCTTCACTTCGGCCTGATCGATGCGCAGCAGGGTGTGGCCAAACATCGAGGATGGACTGTTCAGGTACGCCGCCGGGAAGATCATCACCGCGCTGTCGGGCGAGACGTCCTTGAACCATTGCTTGAATTCGGCGCAGGCCGGCGTCGGCAGGCCGGTCAGGCCGAGCTGCTCTTCGAGCCAGCGGGTGCGGGCCGGGTAGACGCATTGTGCGTGCTGTTCACCGGTACTGGCCGGGGCGTACAAGGCTTGTACGGTAGCAGCCAATTCATTGTCCGGGTGTTCATTGCCATCGGCGGCGAGGAAGAATTTCGGGTCGCTGACATAGCTGCGCCAGCCACCGAGCTTGGCGGTTTCGTAATGGCCCAGGGATATCCAGAAAGGGTCGTTGGCCAGTTGCTGCAAACGTTGTGGGTCGATGTGAGGCGCGGCGGACAGCGGGGCGCAGGCACACAGCGCCAGCCAGGCAAGGCGTTTGAGCATAGATGGCAACTTAAGTCGAAAAAACAAAGGCCGTTTGCCCGTAGGAGCTGGCTTGTCGGGTCGCCGCATCGCAGCGAAGGTCGTTAACGATAACGCGTGTCTACCGGATAAACACGGCGCCTTTGAAACCATCGCTGCGATGCGGCGACCCGACAAGCCAGCTCCTACAGTCAGCGACATCCAAAGGTGGTCGCGTCCAAAAAACAAAACCCGCTTCCCGAAAGAAGCGGGGGCGAGTGGAGCTTATGCCTGGGTCGCGTACTTGGCCAGACGAGGGTCGGCTTTGAGCACGGCCAGGGTATTGGTATGCACGTCTTCGGCAGTCACGTCAGCCTTGCTGAAGATCTGCTGGAAGTGCTCGTGAGTGACGGCGGCGAAGTGCGCACGGTCTTCCGGCGCCACGCCCAGTACCACGGCATAGGTGGTCAGCGCTTCGCCCTGACCTTTGGCCATGTCTTCGGACAGCTCGTTCATCATGCCATTCATGGCAAACCAGGATTTACCGCCATAGGTCAGCGACGCGTTGGTTGCGCAACCGTTGGTACCGGAGGTCATGCCGAAGGTTGCGTTGCCGGAGGTGCCGTTGGTGGTGGATGCCAGGAAGTGGGCCGGAGTACCACGCTGACCTTCGAACAGCATGTTGCCCCAACCGCAATCCGGGCCGCCCGGCGCCTGAGCCATGGCGTTGATGGATACGGCGGTGAAGAGAGTACCGAGAAGAATCCGTTTCATAGCTTTGTTCTCTTTATGTGCCTACCAATGGACAAGTGGGCCGGTCATTAGTCCAGCCGCGCAGTCTGGAGTTTAGGCACGATCACGGGGCTCCGTGATTTTTTGCAAAAGACTCATGGGAAACCGTGGCGCAAGCCCGGCCCGCCTGGGGTTGGCGGATTGACGATGCTCAGGCCTGCGGCGCTCCTTGCCAGTCGGGTATGGGCGGCGCCAGAATGCTGCCATCTGCCCCGCCTGATTGTTAAGGAAGCCCGATGCCTGATCCTGTTGCTGCCAGCTTGCGTCTAGCGCCCGAAGCGCTGACCCGTCCGTTTTCCGCTGAACAGTTCAGCTTCTCTACCACCAATGATCTGGAGCCCTTTCGCGGTGTGCTTGGCCAGGAACGTGCGGTCGAAGCCTTGCAGTTCGGTGTGGCCATGCCACGCCCCGGTTACAACGTATTCGTCATGGGCGAGCCCGGCACTGGCCGGTTCTCGTTCGTCAAACGCTATCTCAAGGCCGAAGGCAAGCGCCTGCAGACCCCGGCGGACTGGGTCTATGTCAACAATTTCGATGAGCCGCGCGAACCACGTGCCCTGGAATTGCCGTCGGGCACTGCCGGTAACTTCATTGGAGATATCAACGGTCTGATCGACAACCTGCTGGCGACGTTTCCGGCAGTCTTCGAGCATCCGTCCTACCAACAGAAGAAAAGCGCCATCGACCGCGCCTTCAACCAGCGCTACGACAAGGCCCTGGACGTCATCGAGCGTCTGGCCCTGGAAAAGGACGTCGCGCTCTACCGCGACGCCAGCAATATCGCCTTCACCCCAATGGGCGATGGCAAGGCGTTGGACGAAGCTGAATTCGCACAACTGCCGGAAGCCGAGCGCGAGCGCTTTCACGAGGATATTTCGGTACTGGAGGAGCGCCTGAACGAAGAGCTCGCCAGCCTGCCGCAATGGAAGCGCGAATCGAGCAACCAACTGCGTCATCTGAACGAGGAAACCATCACCCTGGCCTTGCAGCCGTTGCTGTCGCCGTTGTCGGAGAAATACGCCGAGAACGCTGCGGTGTGCGGTTATCTGCAAGCCATGCAGGTGTATTTGCTCAAGACGGTGGTCGAGCAACTGGTGGACGACAGCAAGACCGATGCCGTCGCCCGCAAGCTGCTGGAAGAGCAATACGCACCGAGCCTGGTGGTTGGTCATTCGGCCAGCGGCGGTGCGCCGGTGGTGTTCGAGCCGCACCCGACCTATGAAAACCTCTTCGGTCGCATTGAATACAGCACCGATCAGGGCGCGCTGTACACCACTTACCGCCAACTGCGGCCGGGTGCTTTGCACCGGGCCAATGGCGGTTTCCTGATCCTTGAAGCGGACAAGATGCTCAGCGAGCCATTCGTGTGGGATGCGCTCAAACGCGCCCTGCAATCGCGCAAGCTGAAAATGGAGTCGCCGCTGGGTGAGCTGGGCCGTCTGGCCACCGTGACCCTGACACCGCAACACATTCCGTTGCAGGTCAAAGTCGTCATCATTGGTGCCCGTCAGCTGTATTACACGCTGCAAGACCTCGATCCGGACTTCCAGGAAATGTTCCGCGTCCTGGTGGATTTCGATGAAGACATCCCGATGGTCGACGAGAGCCTGGAGCAGTTCGCCCAGTTGCTCAAAACCCGTACTTCCGAAGAAGGCATGGCACCGCTGACCGCCGATGCGGTGGCCCGCCTGGCAACCTACAGTGCGCGTCTGGCCGAGCACCAGGGGCGCTTGTCGGCGCGTATCGGTGACTTGTTCCAACTGGTCAGCGAGGCGGACTTCATCCGCCATCTGGCCGGTGATGAAATGACCGACGCCGGGCACATTGAACGGGCACTCAAAGCCAAGGCCACGCGGACCGGGCGGGTTTCGGCGCGGATTCTCGACGACATGCTGGCCGGGATCATCCTGATCGACACCGCGGGCGCGGCAGTCGGCAAGTGCAACGGCCTGACCGTGCTGGAAGTCGGCGATTCGGCCTTTGGTATACCGGCGCGGATTTCCGCCACGGTGTACCCGGGCGGCAGCGGCATTGTCGACATCGAGCGCGAGGTCAACCTCGGCCAGCCGATCCACTCCAAAGGCGTGATGATCCTTACCGGTTATCTGGGCAGTCGTTACGCCCAGGAGTTTCCGCTGGCGATTTCCGCGAGTATCGCCCTGGAGCAATCCTACGGTTATGTCGATGGCGACAGTGCTTCCCTGGGCGAGGCCTGCACCCTGATCTCGGCCTTGTCGAAAACCCCGCTCAAGCAATGCTTTGCCATCACCGGTTCGATCAACCAGTTCGGCGAAGTGCAGGCGGTCGGCGGAGTCAACGAGAAGATCGAGGGCTTCTTCCGTCTGTGCGAGGCCCGCGGGTTGACCGGCGAGCAGGGGGCAATCATTCCTCACGCCAACGTCGCCACGCTGATGCTCGACGAGAAGGTGCTGGCGGCGGTACGTGCGGGGCAATTCCATGTCTACGCGGTCCGTCAGGCCGACGAAGCCTTGAGTTTGCTGGTTGGCGAGCCAGCCGGCGAGCCGGACGAGAATGGCGAATTCCCTGAAGGCAGCGTGAACGCACGGGTCGTGGAGCGCCTACGGGTTATCGCGGAAATGATCAGCGAAGATGATCTGAAGGAAGCCGAGAAGGAGTTGGCGCAAGAGGCGTTGGCGGAAACAAAGCCAGCTTGATACCTGTTTGAGTCTGGCTCACCTCGGTACTGTGGGAGCGAGCCTGCTCGCGATGAGGGACTGACATTCAACCCATATGTTGACTGAAGGTCCGCCATCGCGAGCAGGCTCGCTCCCACGGTTTTTTGTGGTGAATGTCGAAAAGCGTCATCGAAATGACGTCAACATTCACGCGGTGACCATTCGGCGCCTTTCGGTATCGCACTGCCTGCAAGCCAGACTTTTCTTCTATTCTCAGCTCAGGGATGTCGACAGTAATCACAGGATCGAAACAGCCTTCACATGGGGGCTGAATACCGGATCTACCGAGGGTCGCCGCCATGTCGCGCAACCTCTGCCTTACCCGTCAATGCCTGGGCCTTGAGACCCGTATCGAGTGTGCCATCCGTCCGTTGGCGGGAGATACGGGCATGTGGACTCTGCTGTTCGCCGCCGGAATGGCCGGTGAACAACCTTCGGCTATCAAGGCCCAAGGCCCGTTTCACGGTCCGTTCGTCGCTGAATCAATCCTCGACACCATCGTTGAAAGCCTGACCTTGCACGGCTACGAGTTGGCCAACGATCCGCAAATCTGGTGCTTGCACCTGCAAGCCCAACTGCGGGAAATCAACGGTGGTCGCTGCCGAAACATGGGCGGCTTCGAGTTTCACCCCGAGTACTGATTCGCACTATTGATCAAGGCGCGTCATGTCGGCCTTGTCGAGTTTGACCTCGAAACCATACTGCACGGTGGCGAGGTCAGTGCGCTGATAGGTTTCCAGGCGCGTAGGCTGTCCGTAGAAGTAATGCACGGCAAACTGCGCCGGCCCTTGTGCGCTCGCGCCATGGCTGACCGATAGAATCTCCTTCAAGTAATTGCCGGTGTCGTCCTTGGCGAAAAAGCGCCAGTCCTGGGCGGGAAACTGCTTCAAATCAACCACCAGAGCATTGGCTTTAAGCTCGAGGCCTTTGGGCAGTTGGCGGGCGTCGACGGTTTTTTGCTCGACGGTGGCCAGGAACAGCGGCATCGAGCCCACCGCATAGGCCGGCGTTTGCGGAAACAGATTCAGATCGTAGGTAATGGTGCCGCGCAGGGGATCGATCTGGTACGCCTCGGGCGGCAACTCGATCGGCTCGTCGCGTTTGCCACTCGCGTCTTCGGTAAAGAAACTCACCGGACTTTCACCGGGGTTGAACGATGTGCCGAGCAGTTCATCGTTGAAGCTGCGCAGATGAGTGAGTTCGATTCGCGCAGCACTGGGGTCATCGACCGACTGACTGATGCTGACGTTCTTTTTCAGTTGATCCTCGCTCAGCGTTGCCCCTTTGAGCCAACCGGGCGCCTGGTCGTCATAGACCACCACGGGCAGGTTCAAGGGCTGGATGGTCTTGTCCGTGGTCTCGGCATCGAAGTGCCGGACCGGCAGGTCGAGGCTCTTGCGGGTGACCGTGACGGCGGAAAAATCCAGCATGCTGACTTCGAGGGTTTCGATCGTCCCGTTGAAGTACACCTTCGAATAATGTCGAGTCTGCCGTTTCTCAAAGTTGCGCTGTTCTTCGTCGAGCTGTTTTTCCAGGGCCTCGCTCCAGCTTTTTTGCTGCTGCATCTTGGCCAGCTGCTGCTGATAGAACGCAATTTGTACCGCGGTTTCGTTGATTGAGCCGGCGCGCGAGATGAATTGCCCGGTGCTGTCCGTGGCCTGGACGATCAGTGGGTTCAGCGGTGTTTCTCTGACTTCGGGGGCTAGCGGTGCGCTGTTGTTGTATTCGATTTCCGCGTAGTTGTTCGTCAGTGTGAGCAGGGTGACGCTCATGTTGTCATTGGTGCGGGTCTGGCCTATGTCCTTTTTCGTCAGGTCGAAGCTGTAGAGGCGGCGTGGCGCGATGACCTCGACTTTGCCCTGCAGGCTCACTGGTTGCGGTTGCTGTTTTCTGTCGATGTCGAGGCCTTCGATGAAGGGGTAGGCCACAGTCAGGTCATCGGGGGTGGTCAGGTTGGAACTCGATGGGCTGAGTTGAATGCCGGGGTCGGTTTCTGACCATTCCGGCTGGAATGGGATCACTCGTTTATTGCTTAGTGTGACCGACTGCCATTCCAGGCCATGGGGAAACAAAAACGCGGCAGGAACGCTGAAAGTGAAGGGAAACACCGGTTGCAGATCGGTCAGATAGTCGGAACTGGAGTCTTTTTGCAGCACGAACAACCCGTTGATGTAGGCGTCGACCAGGGCCTGCGGGGTCGGGTAGTGCTTGAGCATGGCGAGGGCGTCTTCGCCGTATTCGGTTTCCACCGGTTTACTCTCGAGCTTGAGTTGCGCGCGCTCGAGCAGCAGCAGTGAGCCGCCCAGCTCCGACACGGCATCCTTGAGCTTCGGATCCTGGATGGCGTCCAGCGACTTTTCGAATTGCGCGGTTTTTTCTTCGAGGCTGACCTGGCGTTTCTCATCGCTGGGCGAGCAGCCGCTTAGAAGCAGCGCCATGCAAATTCCGGCACTCGTCAAAGGCAATCGCACATCCATTTCCAGTCTTCCTGTCCGATATCACTGAGCGGTCAATGATTTGGACACTAGCAGAAAAACTTTGATACACAGGCGCAGGTGGCGGATTTTTCGACGGTTTCTGGCTGCTTCTGGGTATAGACGGGCGGCTGGTATACTCGCGGCCATTTTCAGCCCACATGTGAGATTCAATGGAACGCTTTATCGAAAATACAATGTACGCCTCGCGCTGGCTGCTGGCGCCGATCTATTTCGGCCTGTCCCTCGGGTTGCTGGCGCTGGCGCTGAAATTCTTCCAGGAAGTCTCCCACGTCATCCCGAACGTGTTTTCGATGGCCGAATCGGACTTGATCCTGGTGCTGTTGTCGCTGATCGACATGGCGCTGGTGGGCGGTTTGCTGGTGATGGTGATGATTTCCGGCTACGAGAACTTCGTCTCACAGCTGGACATCGACGACTCCAAGGAAAAGCTCAACTGGCTGGGCACCATGGACTCTTCGTCGCTGAAAATGAAGGTGGCGGCGTCGATCGTGGCAATCTCGTCCATTCACCTGCTGCGTATCTTCATGGACGCCAAGAATGTCGATCCTGAACATCTGCAGTGGTACGTGATCATCCACATGACCTTCGTGGTTTCGGCATTCGCCATGGGTTACCTGGATAAACTCACCAAGCACTGATCCACACCGGCTCCCTTTGTGGCGAGCGAGCTCCCTCGCCACAACCTCCTGCGATAACAGACAAACGGTCTGGCCAGTGGCTTGTGCTTTGATGCGCCGAGGCCTATCCCTGTAAGTATGTTGGCTCGCCACTGCGTGAGGTGCGTTCATGACCCTGAATGAGTTGAATGCGTATGCCATCGCCGGAAAGGTCGATGAGCTGAACCTGATCTCCATGGAGGGGGGCATTTACCTGCTGGAGGCACGGATGCATGGCGCGGCGTACCCCCTGAGCGATACGCACGGCCAGATGATGAGCCTGCGTTCGGTGGAGCATGCCCGTGATGTGCTGCGCTCCTTTCCCAAGTTGCACTTCAACCTTGTGCACACGGTCGTGCATGACGAAATGTGCGGGCTGGTTGCCGACGTGGAAGAAAACCTGAAGGTGCCGATCGCCTGAGGTCCCTCATCAATGGCATGACATCTGTGCTAGTCTGCTGGCCCTTTTGGTTCCGGGCGCTCCGGGACGCGCTGTGCACGCATGGCAAGTTCCCGAGCCGTCCGCACAGCGGAGCAGTGTCATGTCCGAAGTAAATCTGTCCACCGACGAAACCCGCGTCAGCTACGGTATTGGCCGTCAGTTGGGCGACCAACTGCGCGACAACCCGCCACCGGGCGTCAGCCTGGACGCGATCCTGGCTGGCCTGACCGACGCATTCGCCGGCAAGCCAAGCCGTGTGGGTCAGGAAGAAATGTCCGCCAGCTTCAAAGTCATCCGCGAAATCATGCAGGCCGAAGCTGCAGCCAAGGCTGAAGCGGCTGCTGGCGAAGGCCTGGCTTTCCTGGCTGAAAACGCCAAGCGTGACGGCATCACCACTCTGGCTTCCGGTCTGCAGTTCGAAGTGCTGACCGCTGGCGAAGGCGTCAAGCCATCCCGTGAAGACTCTGTGCGTACTCACTACCACGGCACCCTGATTGATGGCACTGTGTTCGACAGCTCCTACGAGCGCGGCGAGCCTGCAGAATTTCCGGTTGGCGGCGTGATCGCCGGCTGGACCGAAGCCCTGCAACTGATGAGCGCCGGCAGCAAATGGCGCCTGTACGTGCCGAGCGAACTGGCATACGGCGCTCAAGGCGTTGGCAGCATCCCGCCGCACAGCGTACTGGTGTTCGACGTCGAACTGCTCGACGTTCTGTAATACCCGCTGATTACCTGTAGGAGCGAGCCTGCTCGCGATGGGCGTCAACGATAACGTGGCCATTCTGAATGAACGCGGTGTCTTTGAGTTTTTCGCGAGCAGGCTCGCTCCTACAGTGTTTTGCAGTGTCTCTCATGGATGAAACTTGCCATTGAGATCCGTCGTCGGGCGCAACGCCCGGGCATAGCAGAACAGAAACAGATTACGCACCAGTTCCTTGAGCACCACCGGCTCGCTGGAGCTCAGGCCATTGAGGTCAAGATCACCCTGGTCTTGCAGTTCGTTCAAGGCTTCTTCTTCAAGCACCGCACAGACTTCCCCGGTTTCCCGATGCAGGATTCTGAGGTAAGGGTGTGGGCGGTCCAGCCAGGCATCGATCAGATAAGTCATGGTTCTCATCTCCACTGAAGGTTTTATGAGAATAATTCTTATTCACTAAATAGCAAGAGCCTATTGGCGGTTTGCGCTTTTTTCCAGGTAAGGATTGCGTCAGGTCAAAAACGACTGGCGTCTGGCTATTGCGAGGATTGTCTGGGCGAAGCGGGGGGGAGGGTGAGGCGCCATCCCGCGGCCGGGCGCGGGATGGAAGACAGCAGGTTCAGACTTTCCTGACGAACTCGGACTTGAGTTTCATCGGGCCGATGCCGTCGATCTTGCAATCGATGTCGTGATCGCCATCGCACAGGCGGATGTTCTTGACCTTGGTGCCGACCTTGACCACCAAAGACGTACCCTTGACCTTGAGGTCCTTGATCACGGTGATGGTGTCGCCGTCCTGCAGGACGTTGCCGACCGAATCCTTTTTCACCGCGTCATCGGACACCGCTTCGGTTTCACCGCTGGCGGACCATTCGTGGGCGCACTCGGGGCAGATCAGCTGCGCGCCGTCTTCATAGGTGTATTCGGAATTGCATTTTGGGCAGGGTGGCAACGTGCTCACTAAGGCTCCTTGGATTCAGGATCGCTAAAAAGCGCACATTGTATAGGGTTTTAGGCGGGAAAGGGCGATGCAACAGCTGTAGGAGCGAGCTTGCTCGCGAAGAACTCAATGACACCGCATTCATTCAGGATGCACGCGTTATCGTTGACGACCTTCGCGAGCAAGCTCGCTCCTACAGATATCCCTTAGTGCGTACGCGCGACCGCGAACTCACTCAGTTCAACCAGTGCATCGCGGTATTCGCTGGCAGGCAGCGTTTCGAGGCACTTGATCGCACGGGCCACATAATCGCGGGCCAGTTGCGCGGTGTACTCCAGCGAGCCCGAGGCTTCCACGGCTTCACGGATGCTTTCCAGATCTTCGATTCCGCCTTTCTGGATCGCCTTGCGCACCAGGGCGGCTTGCTCCGGTGTGCCTTCACGCATGGTGTAGATCAGCGGCAGGGTCGGCTTGCCTTCGGCCAGATCGTCACCGACGTTCTTGCCCAGGGTTTCTGCGTCGCCTTTGTAGTCCAGCAGGTCGTCGACCAGTTGGAAGGCCACCCCCAGGTGATCCCCGAATGTACGCAGGGCTTCGGCCTGTTCCGGCGTGGCTTCGCACAGGGCGGCAGCACTGTGGGTCGAGGCTTCGAAGAGCATCGCGGTCTTGCCGCGGATGACTTCCATGTAGGTTTCTTCGGTGGTGCTGGCGTCACGAACCTTCGATAGCTGCAACACTTCGCCTTCAGCGATGATGCGCGTGGCCTGCGAAAGGATCTTCATCACCGGCATCGAGCCCAGTTCGACCATCATTTCGAACGAGCGCGAATACAGGAAGTCACCGACCAGCACGCTTGGCGCGTTGCCCCACATGGCGTTGGCGGTCGAGCGGCCACGGCGCATGCCGGACATGTCGACCACGTCGTCATGCAGCAGGGTAGCGGTGTGCAGGAATTCGATGGTGGCGGCCAGCAGGCGCAGCTCGTCACCTTCACGGCCCAGGGCCTTGCCGCACAGCAACACCAATAAAGGACGCAGGCGTTTACCGCCGGCCGAGGTAATGTAATCGCCGATTTTCGAGACCAGCGGCACGCGCGAAGTCAGCTGCTTCTTGATGATGCCGTCGACGGCGCTAAAATCGTCCGCCACCGCGCGGTAGAAAGCTTGGGGTTGCATCAGCGACAGTCGCTCCAGAAGGGTTGCGCGGCATGCTAGGACCCGCGTCCGGGCCTGTCAAGGCGCGATGGACTGCCCCTTGCAAGGCGCTCGTGGCTTGCGTACAATCGCGCACCCTGAACTTCCTGGGCAGCACCTGCCTTACGCAATTGCAAGCGGGCCTCCAGCCCCATGCAGCCATGCCAGCCAATACCTCTTCTTATAAAGAGCTGGGTGAGCAGGATTATCGGAGAAATACCATGTCTTATGCAGTAATCGTTACTGGCGGCAAGCAGTACAAAGTCGCCCCAGGTGAATACCTGAAGATCGAAAAACTGGAAATCGCTACCGGCGAATCCGTTACCTTTGATCGCGTTCTGTTGGTTGCCAACGGTGACGACGTGAATATCGGCGCTCCAGTTGTTGCTGGCGCTACCGTTGTGGCTGAAGTGATCTCCCAAGGTCGTCACGATAAAGTCCGCATCATCAAGTTCCGTCGTCGTAAGCACCACATGAAGCGTATGGGCCACCGCCAGTGGTACACCGAGATCAAAATCACCGGTATTCAGGCTTAATTTCAGCCTAATTCCTCACTAGGAGAATTGAACTCATGGCACACAAAAAAGCTGGTGGTAGTACCCGTAACGGTCGCGACTCAGAAGCCAAACGCCTTGGCGTGAAGATGTATGGCGGCCAGGCTATCAAAGCAGGCAACATCATCGTGCGTCAGCGCGGCACCCAATTCCACGCTGGCTACGGCGTTGGCATGGGTAAGGATCACACCCTCTTCGCTAAAGTCGAAGGCGTGATCAAGTTCGAAGTAAAAGGCGCCTTCGGTCGTCGTTACGTGAGCGTAGTCGCGGCTTAATTGCGCGATCGCTGGAAAAGCCCTGTCTCGCGACGGGGCTTTTTCGTTTGTGGGGTGAGTCTCTTGCAAAGCTGTTTGTATGGGCTGTTGGCGTACGATGTAGGTGTCGTGGTTTGGGGTCGCTGCGCTCATTTTTGCAAGAGTCTTATGTCTTGATTGTTTTTCGGCTCGTCCGTATGGCGAGAGGCGTTTGTTATGAAGTTTGTTGATGAAGTATCGATTCGCGTAAAGGCTGGTGATGGCGGCAATGGCGCCATGAGTTTCCGTCGGGAAAAATTTATCGAGAACGGTGGTCCGAACGGCGGTGATGGCGGTGACGGCGGTTCCATCTACATGATGGCCGACGAAAACCTCAACACCCTGGTGGACTACCGTTACACCCGGCACTTCGATGCCGAGCGTGGCTCCAACGGCGGCAGCACCGACTGCACCGGCAAGAAGGGTGAAGACCTGATCCTGCGCGTTCCGGTCGGCACCACGGTGATCGACTCCGCGACTCAGGAGGTCATCGGTGACCTGACCAAGGCTGGTCAGAAATTGATGGTGGTGCAGGGCGGCTGGCACGGTCTGGGCAACACCCGTTTCAAATCCAGTACCAACCGTGCGCCGCGCCAGACTACTCCGGGCAAGCCGGGTGAGCAGCGCGACCTGAAGCTGGAAATGAAGGTACTGGCTGACGTAGGTCTGCTGGGCTTGCCGAACGCCGGTAAAAGTACTTTTATCCGTTCGGTTTCGGCTGCCAAGCCGAAAGTTGCCGACTACCCGTTCACCACGCTGGTGCCGAACCTGGGTGTGGTCAGCGTCGATCGCTGGAAGAGCTTCGTCATTGCCGATATTCCGGGTTTGATCGAAGGTGCTTCCGAAGGTGCTGGTCTGGGTATTCGCTTCCTCAAGCACTTGGCGCGTACGCGCCTGCTGCTGCACCTCGTGGACATGGCGCCGCTGGATGACGCCAGCGCACCGGATGCCGCTGAAGTGATCGTCAACGAGCTGATCAAGTTCAGCCCGTCCCTGGCGGAGCGTGATCGCTGGCTGGTCCTGAACAAGTGCGACCAGATCCTTGATGAGGAGCACGATGCTCGCGTCAAGGAAATCGTTGATCGCCTGGAATGGACTGGTCCGGTCTACGTGATCTCGGCCATCTCCAAGCTCGGTACCGAGCGTCTGTGCCACGACATCATGCGTTACATGGAAGATCGTGCTGATCGCCTGGCCAATGACCCGGCTTACAAGGAAGAGCTGGCCGATCTCGATCAGCGCATCGAAGACGAAGCTCGCGCGCAACTGCAGGCGCTGGATGACAAGCGTGCCCTGCGTCGCAGCGGCGTGAAGTCGGTCCACGACATCGGTGACGATGATTGGGACGAAGAAGATGTGGATGACGAAGACGGTCCGGAAATCATTTACGTGCGTGACTGATTCGTTGCGATAAACTTAAGCGCCGCTCAATCGAGCGGCGTTTTGGTATCTGGAAATCGATTGTTGGTCACGAATAACCACGAATAACCACGAATAACGTCACGGGCAGTGCTAGGTCGCGCTGTCCTCAAGCTAAGGTTGAAGATGATGCGGAGCAAGGTGACAGGTGCGCAGCGTTGGGTCGTGAAGATCGGCAGCGCTTTGCTGACGGCGGACGGCAAAGGCCTGGATCGCGCGGCAATGGGTGTCTGGGTTGAGCAGATGGTGGCCTTGCATGAGGCGGGTGTCGAGCTGGTGCTGGTGTCCTCCGGGGCGGTGGCGGCCGGTATGAGCCGTCTGGGCTGGACCTCGCGACCCAGTGCGATGCACGAGCTCCAGGCCGCTGCTGCAATCGGTCAGATGGGGTTGGTGCAGGCCTGGGAATCGAGCTTTGCCGAGCATGGCCGGCATACCGCGCAGATTCTCCTGACCCATGACGACCTGTCCGACCGCAAGCGCTACCTGAATGCCCGCAGTACCTTGCGTGCACTGGTCGAGCTGAAAGTCATTCCGGTGATCAACGAGAACGACACTGTGGTCACCGACGAAATTCGTTTTGGCGACAACGACACCCTGGCAGCGCTGGTGGCGAACCTGGTCGAGGCGGATTTGCTGGTGATTCTGACGGATCGCGACGGCATGTTCGACGCTGATCCGCGCAACAATCCGGATGCCCAGCTGATTTACGAAGCGCGTGCCGATGATCCGGCGCTCGACGCGGTGGCGGGCGGCACCGGTGGTGCGCTGGGGCGTGGTGGCATGCAGACCAAATTGCGTGCTGCGCGTCTGGCGGCCCGTTCCGGTGCTCACACCATCATCGTTGGTGGGCGCATCGAGCGCGTGCTGGATCGCCTCAAGGCGGGCGAGCGCATCGGCACTTTGCTCTCGCCGGAGCGCGGCATGCTGGCGGCACGCAAGCAGTGGCTGGCCGGTCACCTGCAAACCCGTGGCACCCTGGTGCTGGATGCGGGTGCGGTGATTGCGTTGTCCCAGGGCAACAAGAGCTTGCTGCCGGTTGGGGTCAAATTGGTGCAGGGCAGCTTCCGTCGCGGTGAGATGGTGGTCTGCGTGGCGCCGGACGGTCGCGAGATCGCTCGTGGCCTGGCCAACTACAGTGCGCTGGAAGCACAAAAAATCATTGGTCAGTCGTCTGAGGCGATTGTCGGTCTGTTGGGTTACATGGCGGAGCCGGAACTGGTTCACCGCGATAACCTGATTCTGGTCTGAAGGAATACCTGAATGCGCGTGGCAAAAGGATTGTTGGGGTTGCTGTTGGCGATGCCCCTGCTGGCTTCGGCCGAAGAGATCGGTCAGGTGTCGACGGTGTTCAAGTTTGTCGGGCCGAATGACCGGATCGTGGTCGAGGCCTTTGATGACCCCAAGGTCGATGGTGTGACCTGCTACCTGTCGCGGGCCAAGACTGGCGGCGTGAAGGGTGGTCTGGGGTTGGCCGAGGATCGTGCCGAGGCATCTATCGCCTGTCGTCAGGTTGGGCCAATCAGCTTCAAGGGCGAACTCAAGGATGGCGACGAGGTGTTCAAGGAGCGCACGTCCCTGGTGTTCAAGACCATGCAGGTGGTGCGCTTTCTCGACAAGAAGCGCAATACGCTGGTGTATCTGGTCTACAGCGATCGCTTGATCGAGGGCAGTCCGCAGAATGCGGTGACGGCGATTCCGATTTTGCCGTGGGCGCATCAATAACTTTGAAGTAGATCCCTGTGGGAGCGAGCTTGCTCGCGATGACGGATTAACATTCAGCATCTACATTGGCTGGATGTCCACTATCGCGAGCAAGCTCGCTCCTACAGTTTTTTATGCGCCCATCAAATCGCAGGCAATAAAAAACCGACCCTGAGGTCGGTTTTTTAATGAACGAGTCGCTTAGGCGGCAGCGGCAACGTTCAGGGCCTTGACGTGGCCATTCAGGCGGCTCTTATGACGAGCGGCCTTGTTCTTGTGGATGATGCCTTTATCGGCCATACGGTCGATAACTGGCACAGCCAGAACGTAAGCGGCTTGAGCTTTGGCAGCGTCTTTTGCGTCGATGGCCTTAACTACATTCTTGATGTAGGTACGAACCATGGAACGCAGGCTGGCGTTGTGGCTGCGACGCTTCTCAGCCTGTTTTGCACGTTTTTTGGCGGAAGGTGAGTTGGCCACCGTCGAGCTCCTCGAAAGACTTTTTAGGAAATAGCAAACAAAATAGGCCGCGAATCATGCCGATGAGTTGAGTTCTTGTCAAGGGCGGTTGAGACGTTCCGCTAAGTGGTAGGTGAAGCAAGCTTGGAGATTTCTTTCCAGCGTGCGACCTGTAAACTCGCGAGCTTTGGCTCTGTGCTGTTGCGGCGCGGAGTATCGCATAAGTAGGCGCGTAGTTCGCCTGCTGTTTATCGACAGGCACAAACTCTTTCCATGAATCTGCTCAAATCGTTGGCCGCCGTCAGCTCTATCACGATGCTTTCCCGGGTTCTGGGATTTGTTCGGGACACCCTCATCGCGCGCGCATTTGGCGCGGGAATGGCGACCGACGCCTTCTTTATCGCCTTCAAACTGCCCAATCTGCTGCGGCGGATCTTTGCCGAAGGGGCGTTTTCCCAGGCGTTCGTGCCGATTCTTGCCGAATACAAAAGCCAGAAGGGCGAGGAAGCGACCCGAACCTTCATTGCCTACGTCTCGGGCCTGCTGACGCTGGTGCTGGCGCTGGTTACCGTGTTGGGCATGATTGCCGCGCCGTGGGTCATCTGGGTGACCGCGCCGGGTTTCACCAACACGCCGGAAAAATTCGAGCTGACCTCCAGTCTGCTGCGGGTGACCTTTCCCTACATCCTGTTGATTTCCCTGTCGTCGTTGGCTGGCGCGATCCTCAATACCTGGAATCGCTTTTCGGTGCCAGCGTTCGTGCCGACCCTGCTGAACGTCAGCATGATCATCTTTTCGGTGTTTTTGACGCCGTATTTCGATCCGCCCGTAATGGCGCTCGGCTGGGCGGTTCTGACGGGTGGCCTGGCGCAGTTGCTCTATCAACTGCCGCACCTGAAAAAGATCGGCATGCTGGTGCTGCCACGCCTGAACCTGCGCGACACCGGCGTCTGGCGCGTAATGAAGCAAATGCTGCCAGCAATCCTCGGTGTCTCGGTTAGCCAGATTTCGCTGATCATCAACACCATCTTCGCTTCGTTCCTGGTTGCCGGTTCCGTGTCGTGGATGTACTACGCCGACCGTTTGATGGAGCTACCGTCCGGCGTGTTGGGCGTCGCGCTGGGGACGATTCTGCTGCCGACCCTGGCCAAGACCTACGCCAACAAGGATCGTCACGAGTATTCGCGCATCCTCGACTGGGGGCTGCGCCTGTGCTTCGTATTGGTGCTGCCTTGCTCGCTGGCATTGGGGATTCTGGCGGAGCCGTTGACGGTTTCCTTGTTCCAGTACGGCCAGTTCAATGCGTTTGATGCATCGATGACCCAGCGTGCCCTGATCGCTTATTCGGTCGGTTTGCTCGGGATTATCGTGATCAAAGTGCTGGCCCCCGGCTTTTATGCGCAACAAAACATCCGCACACCGGTAAAAATTGCGATTTTCACCCTGGTGGTCACCCAGTTGTTCAACTTGATGCTGATCGGGCCGCTGGCTCACGCGGGCCTGGCCTTGGCGATCAGTGCTGGCGCCTGCCTCAATGCCGGTTTGCTGTTCTATCAACTGCGCAAACAGCAGATGTACCAGCCGCAGCCGGGCTGGGCGAAGTTCGCGTTCAAACTGCTGGTCGCGGTGGCGGTGATGTCCGCGGTATTGTTGGGTGTGATGCACTTTATGCCAGCCTGGGATCAGGGACATATGCTCGAGCGCTTCTTGCGTCTGGGGGCGTTGGTGGCGGCGGGTGTAGTGGCTTATTTCGGCATGTTAGTGTTGATGGGTTTCCGTTTGCGCGACTTCAATCGCAAGACGCTGGAATAGAGGTTCTGGCTTCGATAAACACGGGCGAGCCGACAGTTTTGTCGGCTCGATCACTTTGGGTTACGGTGTTGCCTGTCGTCGGCCGCCGGGTGTGGTTATAATCGACCACTTTATGAGCAAGAAGCGCGTTATGCAGCTGGTTCGAGGCCTCCACAATCTGCGCCCCCAGCATCGGGGCTGTGTCGCCACTATTGGCAACTTTGACGGTGTTCACCGTGGTCACCAGGCTATCCTGGCGCGGCTGCGTGAACGTGCGCTCGAGTTGGGCGTGCCCAGCTGCGTTGTGATTTTCGAGCCGCAGCCGCGAGAATTTTTCGCCCCGGACACGGCCCCGGCCCGTCTGGCCCGGCTGCGGGACAAACTGCAGCTGCTGGCCGACGAAGGTGTCGACCGCGTCCTGTGCCTGGCCTTCAACCAGCGGCTGAGCAAGCTCAGCGCCAGCGAATTCGTTGATACCATCCTGGTGGACGGCCTTGGCGTACAGCACCTTGAAGTCGGTGACGACTTCCGGTTCGGCTGCGACCGCGTAGGGGATTTCGATTTCCTGCAACAAGCCGGCATCGTTCAGGGCTTTACCGTCGAGGCGGCGCAAACCGTTGAGCTGGACGGTATTCGCGTCAGCAGCACTCAGGTCCGCAATGCCCTGGCTGCAGCTGATTTTGCCTTGGCCGAGCGACTGCTCGGTCGGCCGTTCCAGATTACCGGGCGGGTGCTGCACGGCCAGAAACTGGCTCGCCAGTTGGGTACGCCCACGGCCAACATACAACTCAAGCGCCGTCGCGTTCCGCTTTCCGGGGTTTACCTGGTCAACGTCGACATCGACGGCAAGACCTGGCCCGGCGTCGCCAATATCGGCGTGCGGCCCACGGTTCAAGGTGATGGCAAGGCCCACCTCGAAATACATCTTTTAGATTTTGCCGGCGATCTGTATGACCGGCGTTTAACGGTGGTTTTCCACCACAAGCTGCGTGAAGAGCAGCGTTTCGCCTCTCTGGAGGCGTTGAAAACGGCGATCAACGCGGATGTCGCCGCCGCCCGTGCACTAGCCGCACCTAGCGCCCATCGCTAATGAAGAGCCTTAAATGACCGACTATAAAGCCACGCTAAACCTTCCGGACACCGCCTTCCCAATGAAGGCCGGCCTGCCTCAGCGCGAACCGCAGATTCTGCAGCGCTGGGACAGCATTGGCCTGTACGGAAAGTTGCGCGAGATTGGCAAGGATCGTCCGAAGTTCGTATTGCACGACGGCCCTCCGTACGCCAACGGCTCGATTCACATCGGTCATGCGCTGAACAAGATTCTCAAGGACATGATCATTCGTTCGAAGACCCTGTCGGGCTTCGACGCGCCTTATGTCCCGGGTTGGGATTGTCATGGCCTGCCGATCGAGCACAAAGTCGAAGTGACCCACGGCAAGAACCTGGGTGCAGACAAGACCCGCGAACTGTGCCGGGCCTACGCCACCGAGCAGATCGAAGGGCAGAAGTCCGAGTTCATCCGTCTGGGTGTGCTGGGCGACTTCGCCAACCCGTACAAGACCATGGACTTCAAGAACGAGGCCGGGGAAATCCGTGCCCTGGCCGAAATCGTCAAGGGCGGTTTCGTGTTCAAGGGCTTGAAGCCTGTTAACTGGTGCTTCGACTGCGGTTCGGCCCTGGCCGAGGCGGAAGTCGAGTACGAGAACAAGAAGTCCTCGACCATCGACGTGGCCTTCCCGATTGCCGATGAAGCCAAACTGGCTGCCGCCTTCGGTCTGCCATCGCTGGCCAAGCCTGCCTCGATCGTGATCTGGACCACCACCCCGTGGACCATCCCGGCCAACCAGGCGCTGAACGTCCACCCGGAATTCAACTACGCCCTGGTCGATGCCGGCGACAAACTGCTGGTGTTGGCCGAAGAGCTGGTCGAGTCGTGCCTGGCGCGCTACTCGCTGGAAGGTTCGGTAATCGCTACTGCCTCCGGTTCGGCGCTGGAACTGATCAACTTCCGTCACCCGTTCTACGACCGTCTGTCGCCGGTTTACCTGGCCGACTACGTTGAACTGGGCGCCGGCACCGGTGTGGTTCACTCCGCTCCGGCCTACGGCGTAGACGACTTCGTGACCTGCAAGAAGTACGGCATGGTCAACGACGACATCCTCAACCCGGTACAAAGCAACGGCGTTTACGTACCGTCGCTGGAGTTCTTCGGTGGCCAGTTCATCTGGAAGGCCAACCCGGCCATCGTCGACAAGCTGACCGAAGTCGGTGCGCTGCTGCACACCACTATCATTGAACACAGCTACATGCACTGCTGGCGCCACAAGACCCCGCTGATCTACCGCGCCACCGCGCAGTGGTTCATCGGCATGGACAAGCAGCCGACCACCGGCGACACCCTGCGCCAGCGCTCGCTCAAAGCCATCGAAGAGACCCAGTTCGTTCCGGCCTGGGGCCAGGCGCGCCTGCACTCGATGATCGCCAATCGTCCGGACTGGTGCATTTCCCGTCAGCGCAATTGGGGCGTGCCGATCCCGTTCTTCCTGAACAAGGAAAGCGGTGAGCTGCACCCACGTACCGTCGAGCTGATGGAAATCGTTGCCAAGCGCGTTGAAGTAGAAGGCATCGAAGCCTGGTTCAAGCTGGACGCCGCCGAGCTGCTGGGCGATGAAGCGCCGCAATACGACAAGATCAGCGACACCCTGGACGTCTGGTTCGACTCGGGTACCACGCACTGGCACGTCCTGCGCGGTTCGCACCCGATGGGCCACGAAACCGGCCCGCGCGCCGACCTGTACCTGGAAGGCTCGGACCAACACCGTGGCTGGTTCCACTCGTCGCTGCTGACCGGTTGCGCCATCGACAACCACGCACCGTATCGCGAACTGCTGACTCACGGCTTCACGGTCGACGAGTCCGGCCGCAAGATGTCCAAGTCTTTGGGCAACGTGATCGCGCCACAGAAAGTCAACGACACCCTGGGCGCCGATATCATGCGTCTGTGGGTTGCTTCGACCGACTATTCGGGCGAAATGGCGGTTTCCGAGCAGATCCTGCAACGCAGTGCGGACGCCTACCGGCGTATCCGTAACACCGCGCGTTTCCTGCTTTCGAACCTGACTGGCTTCAACCCGGCCACCGACCTGCTGCCAGCCGAAGAAATGTTAGCTCTGGACCGTTGGGCCGTAGACCGTACCCTGCTGCTGCAACGCGAGCTGCAAGAGCACTACGGCGAATACCGCTTCTGGAACGTGTACTCGAAGATCCACAACTTCTGCGTGCAGGAACTGGGCGGCTTCTACCTCGACATCATCAAGGACCGTCAGTACACCACTGGCGCCGACAGCAAGGCCCGTCGTTCGTGCCAGACCGCGCTGTTCCACATCTGCGAGGCGTTGGTGCGCTGGATCGCGCCGATCCTGGCGTTCACCGCCGACGAACTGTGGCAGTACCTGCCGGGCGAGCGTAACGAGTCGGTCATGCTCAACACCTGGTACGAAGGCCTGACCGAATTGCCGCAAGGCTTCGAGCTGGATCGCGCTTACTGGGACCGGATCATGGCGGTCAAGGTCGCGGTCAACAAGGAAATGGAAATCCAGCGCGCGGCCAAGGCTGTCGGTGGCAACCTGCAAGCCGAAGTGACGCTGTTCGCCGAAGATGCGCTGACTGCCGACCTGGCCAAGCTGAGCAACGAACTGCGCTTCGTGCTGATCACTTCGACCGCCAGTGTCGCGCCATTGGTGCAGGCACCGGCCGATGCCGTGGTCACCGAAGTCAGCGGCCTGAAGCTGAAGATCGTCAAGTCGGCCTTCGCCAAGTGCGCCCGTTGCTGGCACTGCCGTGAAGACGTCGGTGTGAACCCGGAGCATCCGGAAATCTGCGGCCGTTGCGTGGATAACATCAGCGGCGCTGGCGAGGTCCGTCACTATGCCTAATGCCGTTGGCCGTTTCGGACGGCTGAGCTGGCTCTGGTTGAGTTTGCTGGTCCTGGTCATCGACCAGGCCAGCAAGTTCTACTTCGAAGGCTCGCTTGCGATGTACCAGCAAATCGTGGTGATCCCCGATTACTTCAGCTGGACCCTGGCTTATAACACCGGTGCGGCGTTCAGCTTTCTGGCTGACAGCTCCGGCTGGCAGCGCTGGCTGTTCGCGTTGATCGCTGTCGTGGTCAGTGCGGTGCTGGTGGTGTGGCTCAAGCGTCTGGGGCGCAACGAGACCTGGCTGGCGGTTGCGCTGGCACTGGTACTCGGCGGCGCACTGGGCAATCTGTATGACCGCATTGCCCTGGGCCATGTGATCGATTTCATTCTGGTGCATTGGCAGAACCGCTGGTATTTCCCGGCGTTCAACTTTGCCGACAGTGCAATCACGGTTGGTGCTGTCATGCTGGCACTGGATATGTTCAAAAGTAAAAAGACCGGAGAAACCGTTCATGACTGAACAGGTATTGGCTGAGCAACGCATCGGCCAGAACACGGAAGTCACCTTGCATTTCGCATTGCGCCTGGAGAACGGCGACACCGTGGACAGCACCTTCGACAAGGCCCCGGCGACCTTCAAGGTCGGTGACGGCAACCTGTTGCCAGGTTTCGAAGCGGCCCTGTTCGGTTTCAAGGCCGGTGACAAGCGTACGCTGAGCATCGAGCCGGAAAACGCTTTCGGCCAGCCGAACCCGCAAAACGTGCAGATCATCCCGCGCTCGCAGTTCCAGGACATGGAACTGTCGCCTGGCTTGCTGGTGATCTTCAACGATGCGGCCAATACTGAATTGCCAGGCGTGGTGAAAGAGTTCGATGATGCGCAAGTTACCATCGACTTCAACCACCCGCTGGCTGGCAAGACGCTGACCTTTGACGTGGAAATCATTTCCGTCAAAGCGCTGTAACTGCTTTTCAGTGGGAGCGAGCTTGCTCGCGATGATCGTTAACGAATACGCGTTCTTCTGAATTAACGCGGTGTCCTTTAGGATTTCGCGAGCAAGCTCGCTCCTACAGGGCAAGACACGAGGCACAGCATGCAAATCAAACTCGCCAATCCCCGTGGCTTCTGCGCCGGTGTGGACCGGGCGATCGAAATCGTCAACCGCGCCCTGGAAGTCTTCGGGCCACCGATCTACGTGCGCCATGAAGTGGTTCACAACAAGTTTGTCGTCGAAGACCTGCGCTCCCGTGGTGCGATCTTCGTCGAAGAGCTGGACCAGGTGCCGGACGACGTCATTGTGATCTTCAGTGCCCACGGCGTTTCCCAGGCTGTGCGCAGCGAAGCGGCTGGCCGTGGGCTGAAAGTGTTCGACGCCACGTGCCCGCTGGTGACCAAAGTCCACATTGAGGTGGCGCGCTACAGCCGTGACGGCCGAGAGTGCATTCTCATCGGCCACGCCGGTCACCCGGAAGTCGAAGGCACCATGGGCCAGTACGATGCCAGCAGTGGTGGCGCGATCTACCTGGTCGAAGACGAGAAAGATGTCGCGGCGTTGCAGGTGAACAACCCTGAAACGCTCGCCTTCGTGACCCAGACCACCTTGTCGATGGACGATACCAGCCGCGTTATAGACGCTCTGCGTTCGCGCTTCCCGGCCATCGGTGGGCCGCGCAAGGACGACATTTGCTATGCCACGCAAAACCGTCAGGACGCGGTCAAGCAACTGGCCGACGAGTGCGACGTGGTGCTGGTGGTCGGCAGCCCGAACAGCTCCAACTCCAATCGCTTGCGCGAATTGGCGGAACGCATGTCCACTCCGGCCTACCTGATCGACGGTGCCGAAGACCTGCAAAAGAGCTGGTTCGACGGTGTCGAGCATATCGGCATCACCGCTGGCGCCTCTGCCCCGGAAGTCCTGGTGCGCGGCGTGATCCAGCAGTTGCAGGCCTGGGGGGCTACCGGTGCCGATGAACTGGCCGGTCGCGAGGAGAACATCACGTTCTCGATGCCTAAAGAACTGCGCGTTCGCTCGTTGCTCTGAATTTATTCCTTTCTTTGCATAACGCCTGCTCAGCCTTGTCGTTGCGCAGGCTGACGCGACCGGTCCGTGCCAACACCACTTGATGTTGGCTCACCGGGTCGCGAACGGCGCAAATGTGCAATGTCCCTCCAAACAGTGGCTCGCCCTGACCTCTGAAGCGTATTGAGCTTTCGACCGTACCGTTCCCCACAATCGACACTCGTGCGCCGCTCTGGCGTTCGGCCAGCAGTGGATTGTCGCTGTCCATTTCCCCCTTGCCGCTGATATCCAGAATCATCCGCCAGCCTTGGCTCCAGTCGCCATTGATGCCGTGAATCACCACGGCCTGGTTGCGGACGATGGCTTCAGTCCGGGCGGTGCGAATACCGCTGGATAGAGCCTGTGCCGCTTGCTCTCTTTGGTTCGACTCGATGAGTGCTCCGTATGTCGGGCTGACCAAATGCAGAACAATTCCCGTAATTGCCAGTCCCATGAGCAGTTCGATCAGGCTGAAGCCTTGTTGCCGCATGACATATCCCTCCGTGGCGTGCTGTGGCTCGCGCAATCCCTGCGCGAGAAATGCCAACGCAAACGCACCGCATCGCTCGAATGTTGTGCCGCGTAAGGGCAGGTATAGCTGAAGGAAACAGAAGGCCCCGATGGATCATCCTACAAAAGGTTTCACGCTGATCGAGTTGCTGGTCGCGCTCGCGATCCTTCTGATTTTGCTGACTCTGGCTGTTCCGGCGTTTACCCGCTCGACGCAAACAACCAGGGCTGATACTGAAATCGCTGACCTGCGACGAGCCCTGAGTTTTGCCCGGCTCGAAGCCATCGATCGGGGCAACACCACACGGGTGCGCCCGACGGCCGGTGGGGATGCCTGGAGCGGGGAGCTGGCGGTTTACGACGGTACGGGCGCTTTGGCCAATGTATTGCGGGTTGTTCCGGCGATGAGCAGCAGCGCAACTCTGGCGCTAACCTCAGGCCTGACTTTCATCGATTTCAACAGTATGGGCGGATTGTCATCACCGTCCTCAGAGGTGGTGATCAGCTATGGGCGGGGAGCACAAGGCAGGACGCTGACGGTGTGTTTGAACGGACGAATTCTATTGGGTGGAAATTGCGGATGAAAGCAGGGAGCAAGCGCACGCAAGAGGGCATGACGCTGATCGAAGTCCTGGTGGCGTTAGTCATTCTGGGAGTGGGGTTGCTGGGGGCAGCGGCGTTTCAGCTCAATGCGTTGAAATACACGGACAGCGCGCGCATGACCAGTCAGGCCAGTTTTATCGCCTACGACCTGATGGACCGCATTCGCGCCAACGCCGCTGCGGATTACACGATTGCGCCGCCGGCTTCGGGCAATCCGGACGTTACCCGGGATCAGGACCTGTTTGATTTCAACGCCAGCATTGTCAGTTCACTCGGTGCCTCCGCGACGGGCAGTGTCACCGTCAATCAGAAGGTGTACACCATCACGATAACCTGGGACGACTCACGGGCTGCGAAGGCCGCCGACTCGCGGCGCAGCTTCGTCCTGACCAGTCGCACGGCCATTGATCCGGTGGTGACCCCGTGAGTCGCCGCAGCAAGGGGTTTGGCCTGGTCGAGCTGCTGATCGCCATGGCTTTGAGCCTGGTTGTGGTGCTGGGCGTGGTACAGGTTTTTATCGCAGCCAAGAACACTTATCTCAGCCAGAACGCGGCCGCGAACATGCAGGAGGACGCACGTTTCGTGTTGAGCAAAATGATTCAGGAAGTCCGCATGGTCGGGATGTTCGGTTGTCTGGAAACGATCACCGATTCAAGTGAGAAAGGTGATTTCCATGCCAGTCAGCTAGCACCGATCCGTTGGGACAACGGCGGCCGCAAGTTGACGCTGGTTACGGCGGATGTCGGCGGCAATGGCGGCAAGCCGGACTGGACCGTGCTTTCCGATTGTCGAACCAATTCGACGGCCTACAGTGAAGGTCGGACGCCAGTGGCAGGGCAACTGGCCTTTCCGATCCGGCGGCTGATTTACAGCTTCAGCAACAACCAACTGCTGATGAAAGGCGGGGCCGCAGCAGACCAGGTATTGGTGGACAACGTCAGCGCTTTCGACGTGAGCTTCGGCCTGGCCAGTACAGCCACTGATCTGGCTGCCTCGCGCTACAGTAGCAACCCGCCGGACCCCGCGCTGATTCGTAGCGTTCGCCTGAGCCTGACCCTCTTCGATCCGAATCACCGGGTGAGCGATCAAACCTTCAACGTGGTTGCCGCTCTGCGCAACCGCTTGCCATGAGAGGGTGCCAATGAGTCGGTCTCCCATGACGTGTGATACCCAGCGCGGCATGGCACTGTTGGTCAGTCTGGTGTTCCTGCTCTTGCTGACGTTGATTGGTCTTTCATCGATGCAGAGCGCTACCCTGCAGGAAAAAATGGCCGGTGGCGTCGCCTTGCGCAATCAGTCGTTCCAGAGTGCCGAAGCCGCATTGCGGGTGGGCGAGAGTGCCGTGCGGCGGGACAGTTATGCGTTACCTGTTTGTAGCGGCATCGTTCAATGCGCACCACCGTCCGAGTCTTCGACTATTACCGCTGCCGGTTTCAACGCCTCTTCAGGCGTGACCTGGGTTGCATCGGGCAAGGGCTTTTATGGCGTGCAAAATATCGGTGTCAGCCGAAATGCGGTGAATGTGCCCATCAATACCCCGGCGACCTTGTATCGGGTAACGGCGGTCGGCATCGCAGGGCATTCGCGCAGTGTGGTGGAGAGCATCTATGCGAAGTACTGAGCGACCTGTCAGGTTATGGTCACAACTGATCTATGTCGTAGTCGCGCTTGACCTGTCGATGTCGGCGCACGCTGCCACGTCAGCGGATTCGCCAGCGCTGAACCGGCCAACCTGTCTGGCCAATGGCAACTGGTACGGTTTTTACCACAGCAATCAGGGGTTGAAAGCCGTCTGCCTGAAGCTGCCGGAGGCGATCAGCGTTAAGATGCTCGACAGCAACGCCGATGGCGTGGTCGACAACAGCGACACGCTATCCGATGGCGTGATCTTTATCGGCGAGCATTCGACCCAGGACGCCAGCGACAATGGCGGGGGCGTGAACGATTCCACTGGCGACGGTACTGCGGGGATGGAAAAATCCGGCGGCAGCCGTCGCATCATGTGGCGACAAGTACAGTGAGTGAGAATTGAGGCATGCGTAGTTCCAACCGCGGTTTTACCCTGATCGAAATCATGATCGTGATTGCGATCATCGGTATTGTCATGACCATTGCTGCCCCGAGTTTCACCGAGTACCTGAACAAGGGCCGTCGCGCAGAAGTGGCCGGTCTGCTCTCGGAGCAGACGCAGCTCCTGGAGCGCTTCTACTCGCAGAAAAATGCCTACACCGATGCGCCGGGCCTCAGTGCCGGCAATGATTACTACAGCATCACACCGACCCTGACCGACCAGACCTTTCTGCTGACGGCGGTGCGCAAGGCTGACTCGAGCATGGCCGCCGACAAGTGCGGTGATCTGACCATCACCAACACCGGTGTGCTCGGTATGGTCAACGCGAAATCCGGCCTGACCAGCAAAGACTGCTGGGGGCGCTGAGTTTCTTTTTCGGGTGCCTTTTGTACCCTCTGTCTATTTAACGATTGGATCAGAACATGACCAGGCAACAGCAAGTGGTGATTGTCGGCGGTGGGGTGATTGGATTGCTGACGGCCTTCAATCTCGCCTCCGAAGTGCAAAGCGTTGTGCTGCTGGATCGCTCGAGCGTCGGCCAGGAGTCGTCCTGGGCCGGTGGCGGCATCGTTTCGCCGCTTTACCCGTGGCGCTACAGCCCAGCGGTCACCGCGTTGGCTCACTGGTCCCAGGACTTCTACCCGCAACTGGGCGAGCGCTTGTTTGCCGCCACCGGTGTTGATCCTGAAGTGCACACCACTGGTCTGTACTGGCTGGATCTGGATGACGAGGCTGAAGCGCTGGCATGGGCCGCCCGGGAAAATCGTCCGTTGAGTGCGGTGGATATTTCGGCGGCCCATGACGCCGTGCCGGTGCTGGGCAGCGGTTTTTCCCGGGCGATCTACATGGCCAACGTCGCCAACGTGCGTAATCCGCGTCTGGTGAAGTCACTCAAGGCCGCGTTGCTGGCGCTGCCGAACGTGACGATTCATGAGCAGTGCGAAGTCAGCGGGTTTGTTCGTGACGGCAATAAAGTGGTCGGCGTACAGACCTCCACTGGTACTGTCCTGGGCGATCAAGTCGTCCTGACGGCGGGGGCCTGGAGCGGTGATTTGCTCAAGCTTCTTGATCTGACGCTGCCGGTCGAGCCGGTGAAAGGGCAGATGATTCTCTACAAGTGTGCGGCGGATTTCCTGCCGAGCATGGTCCTGGCCAAGGGCCGTTATGCGATTCCCCGGCGCGACGGGCACATACTGATCGGCAGTACGCTGGAGCATGAAGGCTTTGACAAGACGCCGACCGGGTCGGCACTGGAAAGCCTGAAGGCGTCCGCGGTGGAATTGATCCCGGCGCTGGTCGATGCTGAAGTGGTGGGGCATTGGGCCGGATTGCGCCCGGGATCACCCGAGGGCATTCCTTATATCGGCCCTGTGCCGGGGTTTGACGGGCTCTGGCTCAACTGCGGGCATTACCGTAACGGGCTGGTGTTGGCGCCAGCGTCATGCCAGTTGTTTGCCGATGTGATGCTGGGCCGGGCGCCGATTATTGATCCGGCGCCTTATGCGCCTGCCGGAAGACTTTGAAGCAAGCACAAAAGATCGCAGCCTGCGGCAGCTCCTGCAGAATGTACGCTCCCAGGTAGGAGCTGCCGCAGGCTGCGATCTTTTTAAAGCATCAATCCAATCCCAACTTCTTGAGCCTGTAACGCATCGACCTGAATGACAGATTCAACCGCTGAGCCGCCGCCGTGCGGTTCCAGCGGGTTTCCTCCAGGGCCTGGAGCAGCAGTTGGCGTTCGACGTTTTCCAGGTAGGTTTCCAGATTGTCGATCCGGGTCAGGTCCGGCACGCCACCTTCAGCCCCGCAGTTGCCTTCAGCCAGGCGCAGGTCGCCGGCTTCGATCTGTTTGTTCTCACACAGTGTGTGCGCCCGTTCGAGCATGTTTTCCAGTTCCCGCACATTGCCCGGGAAGCGATAGCTTTTCAGCGCATCGAGGGCCTGGGGGTGGAGTCTCGTTGCAGGTTGGCCGGTATCGGCGGCCAGGCGCTTGAGTATGTGGCTGGCCAGCATTTCGATGTCATCGCGACGCTCGCGCAAGGGCGGCACCGGGAGTTCGATCACGTTCAAGCGGTAGTAAAGATCATGACGAAATCGTCCGGCGGCAACTTCGGCGCCAAGGTCCTTGTGCGTGGCGCAGAGAATGCGCACATCCACCGCCACTTCCTGCTGCCCGCCGACGCTGCGTACGGCTTTCTCCTGAATCGCGCGCAGCAGTTTGACTTGCATTGTCAGCGGCAGGTCAGCCACTTCGTCGAGGAGCAGCGTGCCGCCGTGAGCTGTCTGGAACAGGCCGGGTTTGTCTTCGATGGCGCCGCTGAAACTACCTTTGCGATGGCCGAAAAACTCACTCTCCAACAGTTCCGAAGGAATCGCCGCGCAGTTGATCGCAATGAATGGCTGATTGGCGCGGGGGCTTTGATCGTGGATCAGGCGTGCGACCAACTCCTTGCCGCTGCCGGATTCTCCGCTGATGTATACCGTCGCATGGCTGCTGGCCAGTTTGGTGATGTGTTTACGCAGGTTGCGCATGGGTAATGAGTCGCCCAACAAACATCGATTGATGCCAGCCCCGCGGGCAGGAACCAGCAGGGCGCTGGTGACCAGTTCACGCAGGCGCGTAAGGTCCACCGGTTTGGTCAGGAAGTCGAATGCCCCGGCCTTGAGCACATTGATCGCGGTTTCGAGACTGGCATAGGCAGTGATCATTGCCACCTGGACCTGAGGGTGGCTTTGCTGGATGTGCTGCACCAGCTCCAGGCCGGTACCGTCCGGCAACTGCATGTCGGTCAGGCATAGATCGAAGGTTTCGCGTTTGAGCAGGGATTGCGCTTCGCCGACGTTGCGGGCGTTGAACGTCTCCAGTTTCATCCTTCCCAGGGTGATTTCCAAGAGTTCGCGAATGTCTGGTTCGTCATCGACGATCAAGACTTTTTGTCGTGGTCTCGTGTTCAACGTGGGGTTCGTCCGTGAGCATAGGTCATGCAAAAGCAGCCGTCTTCCTGGCGTGCTTTGAAGTCTAGGCGGGACAGAATGCTTTCGCCCGGCTGGCCGGACAGATAAAGCCCCAGGCCTTTGATATGGCGGGCTGGGGCTTCATTATCGAGTATTTCCAGTGATTTCAGGTCGAGCCGTAGCGGCGACATTTGCTCGCGGCGCTGCAGGTGCAGGACGTTTTCGATTACCCGGTTCATTCGCAGAGAGTGATCTTGAATAATCTGCGTCAGACGTCGATCGATGCCTTTCAGTTCCTTGGGGGCGCGCGATAGTTCTCAATCGGTCGCCATTTCGGGTGAGGTGTCAGCGGCCTCTGGAGCCCTTGTCTTGCTCGAGATGAGCCTGGCTGCAATACCATTGCTGGTCGAGGCTCAGCGCACGGTCACGGGGCAGGTGAACGCCGCAATGGGCGCAACGGACCATTGGCGCCGCTTCCCGTTCGGCAGGGGGCTTGGGGGTGGAGGCCTGCCCCTTGAATTTGCGCCAGAACCATACTGCAGCGGCAATCAGGGCGATCCAGAACAATAAACGAAGCATGGTGAGCTGCTTTTCGACTGATGATCCGGCAGTTTAGCCAAGGACCTGTCAGGCGCACAGTGTAACAAGCGCTTGAAAAAGGGAGACTTGAAAAAGTCTCCCTTTTTTACACAACACCAAGGTGTCAGTCGAACACGCCGAATGTCATGTGGCTGAACCACGAACGGTCGCTGTCGTTGCCTTGCGCTTCGTGATTTTCTTCTTCGACCGCTTCGCCATTGTCGTCTTTAGGTTTGAGCTCGCTCGGGATCGCGTCCTTGGCGTCCTGGAACTGCCTCTGCACGTCCTGGTTGGCGCGGGTTTCGCCCGGTGGCAGCGGTGGACGAGACTCGATCAGGCCCAGGGTCGCCTTGCTCAGCCAGGAACGGTTGTCGGCTTCGGCCACGGTCGGCACGAACTGACCGTCCACCAGCGTCGGGTGGTTCGGGTAGTTGAGCTTCAGGGTTTCCAGGCTGGTGGCAGCCAGTTCGTCCAGATGCAGGCGCTGGTAGGCTTCGGTCATCACCGCCAGGCCGTCGCCGACCGAAGGGGTTTCCTGGAAGTTTTCCACCACGTAACGACCGCGGTTCGCGGCGGCGACATAGGCCTGACGGGTCAGGTAGTAGTCGGCCACGTGAATTTCGTAGGCCGCCAGCAGGTTGCGCAGATAAATCATGCGCTGCTTGGCGTCTGGCGCGTAGCGGCTGTTCGGGAAGCGGCTGGTCAGCTGGGCGAACTCGTTGTAGGAGTCGCGGGCGGCGCCCGGGTCACGCTTGGTCATGTCCAGCGGCAGGAAGCGCGCCAGCAGGCCGACGTCCTGGTCGAAAGAAGTCAGGCCCTTGAGGTAGTAGGCGTAATCGACGTTCGGATGCTGTGGGTGCAGACGAATGAAGCGCTCCGCAGCGGACTTGGCCGCTTCTGGCTCGGTGTTCTTGTAGTTGGCGTAGATGAGTTCGAGTTGCGCCTGATCGGCATAACGACCGAACGGATAACGCGATTCCAGAGCCTTCAGCTTGGCAATGGCACTGGTGTAGCTACTGTTGTCCAGGTCGTTTTGAGCCTGTTGGTACAGCTCGACTTCACTGAGGTTTTCGTCTACGACTTCCTTCGATGAGCAAGCAGCGGTCAATGCGAGGATGGCGATCAGCAGCAGGTGTTTCACTTGCATGGCGGCTTGCGTCCCTATGACGGCCGCTGTCTTGGGCGTGGCCGTCCTGTTATGATGAACGCCCCGTTGAATAGCCTCGGGGCAAAAGACGCCGTATTTAACCACAAGCGCGCAGCCGAAACCAAAGGCTGTGCCGACGCCTAGTCTGAGCATGTCCGATAAAATTGAACTTCGCGCAGAGGTGCCGTCCGAATTGGGCGGCCAACGCCTCGATCAAGTCGCCGCACAATTATTCGCTGAGCACTCGCGCTCGCGCCTTTCCGCCTGGATCAAAGACGGCCGCCTGACTGTGGATGGGGCGGTTATCCGCCCGCGAGACATCGTCCATGGCGGCGCCATCCTTGAGTTGACTGCCGAGCAGGAAGCTCAGGGCGAATGGGTCGCTCAAGATATTGCCCTGGACATCGTCTACGAAGACGACGACATCCTGGTGATCAACAAGCCTGCGGGCCTGGTGGTACACCCGGCTGCCGGTCATGCCGATGGCACCCTGCTCAACGCCTTGCTGCACCACGTGCCGGACATCATCAATGTGCCCCGCGCCGGTATCGTGCATCGCCTGGACAAGGACACCACCGGTCTGATGGTGGTGGCCAAGACCATTCAAGCGCAGACGCAGTTGGTGACACAGTTGCAGAGCCGTAGCGTCAGCCGGATCTACGAGTGCATCGTGATCGGTGTAGTGACCGCTGGCGGCAAGATCAACGCGCCGATCGGTCGTCACGGCCAGCAGCGCCAGCGCATGGCCGTGATGGAAGGTGGCAAGCAAGCCGTCAGCCATTACCGCGTGCTAGAGCGTTTCCGCTCCCACACCCACGTGCGGGTGAAGCTGGAAACCGGCCGTACGCACCAGATTCGCGTGCACATGGCGCACATCAACTACCCGTTGGTCGGAGATCCCGCCTACGGTGGTCGTTTCCGTATTCCGCCGGCAGCCAACCCAACCATGGTCGAATCCCTGAAAAACTTCCCGCGTCAGGCGCTGCATGCGCGTTTCCTGGAACTGGATCATCCGACCACCGGTAAGCGCATGAGCTGGGAATCGCCGTTGCCGGAAGACTTCGTCTGGCTGCTGACCCTGCTCAAGCAAGACCGCGAGGCGTTCATCGGATGAGTGACTGGCTGATTCCTGACTGGCCCGCGCCGGCCGGGGTCAAAGCCTGTGTAACCACCCGTGCGGGCGGCGTCAGTGTGGCGCCGTTCGACAGCCTCAACCTCGGCGATCACGTCGACGACAGCCCTGAAGCTGTTGCCGAGAATCGCCGTCGCCTTACCGATCATTTCTCCATGCAACCGGCCTGGCTGCAGCAGGTCCACGGCATCGTCGTGGCCCATGCCGATCCGGGCCGGGTGGACACTGCCGATGCCAGTTGGACGTCGACACCCGGTATCGCCTGTGCGGCGATGACTGCTGACTGCCTGCCAGCATTGTTTTGCGACCGCGCCGGCACTCGAGTCGCAGCGGCTCATGCCGGTTGGCGCGGGTTGGCGGCGGGTGTGCTGGAAGCCACGCTCGACAGTCTGGCTGTACCTCCTGCCGATGTGTTGGTGTGGCTGGGTCCGGCCATTGGTCCGAAAGCCTTTGAGGTTGGCCCGGAGGTACGCGAAACCTTCGTGACACAGTTGCCGCAAGCGGCTGAGGCTTTTGTGCCAAGCGTAAACGCCGGCAAGTTCATGGCCGACATCTATATGCTGGCCCGCTTGCGTCTGGCGGTTCGCGGTGTCACTGCAGTCTATGGTGGCGGATTCTGCACAGTAACCGATCCGCGCTTCTTCTCTTACCGGCGAAATCCTCGTACCGGTCGATTTGCTTCCTTGATCTGGCTCGAACGCTAGACTTGCCTGACCTGCATCAACGTCACGACGCTTGAAACTCCCAGAATCGACCACATCTATTGTGCTATCTGGCAGGTTTCTTCATTCAGGATGTTTTATAGGTCCGGCCTGCTCAAAAGGAAGGTGACCCATGCGTATAGACCGTTTAACCAGCAAATTGCAGTTAGCGTTGTCCGATGCCCAATCCCTGGCTGTCGGCCACGATCATCCGGCCATTGAGCCGGCGCACTTGATGCAAGCCTTGCTCGAACAGCAGGGCGGCTCGATCAAACCCCTGCTGATGCAGGTGGGCTTCGACGTCAACAGCCTGCGTAAAGAGTTGACCAAAGAGCTCGACCAGCTACCGAAAATCCAGAACCCGACCGGCGACGTGAACATGTCGCAGGATCTGGCGCGCCTGCTCAATCAGGCCGATCGTCTGGCCCAGCAGAAGGGCGACCAGTTCATCTCCAGCGAACTGGTGCTGCTCGCCGCCATGGACGAGAACAGCAAGCTCGGAAAACTGTTGCTCGGTCAGGGTGTGAGCAAGAAAGCCCTGGAGAACGCAATCAACAACCTGCGTGGTGGCGAGGCGGTCAACGACCCGAACCACGAAGAGGCGCGCCAGGCCCTGGATAAATACACCGTCGACCTGACCAAGCGCGCCGAAGACGGCAAACTCGATCCGGTGATCGGCCGTGACGATGAAATTCGCCGGACCATCCAGGTGCTGCAACGTCGGACCAAGAACAACCCGGTGCTGATCGGTGAGCCTGGCGTGGGTAAGACCGCCATCGCCGAAGGCCTGGCCCAGCGCATCATCAACGGCGAAGTGCCGGACGGCCTCAAGGGTAAGCGCCTGCTGTCCCTGGACATGGGGGCGCTGATCGCTGGTGCCAAGTATCGCGGCGAGTTCGAAGAGCGCCTCAAAGCATTGCTCAATGAACTGTCGAAGCAGGAAGGGCAGATCATTCTGTTCATCGACGAGCTGCATACCATGGTCGGTGCCGGTAAAGGCGAAGGCTCGATGGATGCGGGCAACATGCTCAAGCCGGCCCTGGCCCGTGGTGAGCTGCACTGCGTGGGCGCCACCACGCTCAACGAGTACCGCCAATACATAGAGAAGGACGCCGCTCTCGAGCGACGTTTCCAGAAAGTGCTGGTGGACGAGCCGAGCGAAGAAGACACCATCGCCATCCTGCGTGGCCTCAAGGAGCGTTATGAGGTTCACCACAAGGTGGCGATTACCGACGGCGCGATCATTGCCGCGGCCAAGCTCAGCCATCGCTACATCACGGACCGGCAGTTGCCGGACAAGGCCATCGACCTGATCGATGAAGCCGCCAGCCGCATCCGCATGGAGATCGACTCCAAGCCGGAAGTGCTGGACCGTCTGGAGCGTCGCCTGATTCAGCTGAAGGTGGAATCCCAGGCGCTGAAGAAAGAAAGCGACGACGCGGCGAAGAAGCGTCTGGAAAAATTGCAGGAAGAAATCGCTCGGCATGAGCGTGAGTACTCGGATCTGGAAGAAATCTGGAATTCGGAGAAAGCCGAGGTTCAGGGGTCGGCGCAGATCCAGCAGAAAATCGAACAGTCCCGTCAGGAACTGGAAGCAGCCCGCCGTAAAGGCGACCTGAACCGCATGGCCGAGTTGCAGTACGGGGTGATCCCGGATCTGGAACGCAGCCTGCAAATGGTCGACCAGCATGGCAAAGCCGAAAACCAGTTGCTGCGCAGCAAGGTGACTGAAGAGGAGATCGCCGAAGTCGTTTCGAAGTGGACCGGTATTCCGGTGTCGAAGATGCTCGAAGGCGAGCGCGAAAAGCTGATGAAAATGGAAAGCCTGTTGCACCAGCGTGTGATCGGCCAGGACGAAGCGGTGGTGGCGGTTTCCAACGCTGTGCGGCGTTCGCGCGCCGGGTTGTCCGACCCGAATCGCCCGAGCGGCTCGTTCATGTTCCTCGGCCCGACCGGTGTCGGAAAAACCGAGCTGTGCAAGGCGCTGGCCGAATTCCTCTTCGATACCGAAGAGGCGATGGTGCGGATCGACATGTCCGAGTTCATGGAGAAACATTCCGTGGCTCGCTTGATCGGTGCGCCACCGGGCTATGTGGGGTATGAAGAGGGCGGTTACCTGACCGAGGCCGTACGTCGCAAGCCGTATTCGGTGATCCTCATGGACGAAGTCGAGAAGGCGCACCCGGATGTGTTCAACATCCTGCTGCAAGTGCTCGAAGACGGTCGTCTGACCGACAGCCATGGCCGCACGGTGGATTTCAAGAACACCGTGATTGTCATGACCTCCAACCTGGGGTCGGTACAGATCCAGGAACTGGTCGGTGACCGTGAGGCGCAGCGTGCAGCGGTGATGGACGCGATTTCCAGCCACTTCCGGCCGGAGTTCATCAACCGGGTCGACGAAGTGGTGATCTTCGAGCCATTGGCGCGGGATCAGATCGCCGGCATTACCGAGATCCAGTTGGGTCGTCTGCGCAGCCGTCTGACCGAGCGGGAGCTGAAGCTTGAGCTTAGCCCTGAGGCGATGGACAAGCTGATCGCGGTCGGTTACGACCCGGTGTATGGCGCACGGCCGCTCAAGCGCGCTATCCAGCGCTGGATCGAGAACCCGTTGGCGCAGCTGATCCTGTCCGGTCGATTCATGCCGGGCGATACCGCTCACGGTGTGTTGGAAAACGACGAAATCGTCTTCGTCTGATCCATAACCGCGGCAAAATCGAAAAGGCCTCGCATAACGAGGCCTTTTTTTCGTTAGGCTGTTGAACTCAAAGGAAAAGGCTTGTAAAGTGCGCCCCGCAGTAAGTCACCCGCCAGGGTTTCCGCTCCCCAAGCAGGAATCCAAAATAAGTTGCAAATCATTAACTTGAAAGCAATTTAGGGGGTTGACAGAGGTGCTGAAGATTGTAGAATAGCGCGCCTCAGACACACGAACGCAGCGATGCGGACGGGTCGAAGAGAACGCTGTAAAGCTTCAAAGTTGTAAATTGAAATGTGTAGTTCCGTGATAGCTCAGTCGGTAGAGCAAATGACTGTTAATCATTGGGTCCCAGGTTCGAGTCCTGGTCACGGAGCCAATTTCAAACCGGGGTATAGCGCAGTCCGGTAGCGCGCCTGCTTTGGGAGCAGGATGTCAGGAGTTCGAATCCCCTTACCCCGACCATTTTTGGGTCGTTAGCTCAGTTGGTAGAGCAGTTGGCTTTTAACCAATTGGTCGTAGGTTCGAATCCCACACGACCCACCATTTTTGAAACCAGTTAGCGCTGGAATCGAATCTTAAGATCAGAGGCCAAAAGCGCTGATCGAAGAAGGCGCCTTTCAAAGGTGCCTTTTTTTTACCGGGGTATAGCGCAGTCCGGTAGCGCGCCTGCTTTGGGAGCAGGATGTCAGGAGTTCGAATCCCCTTACCCCGACCATATTAAAAATCCTCGTATCGAAAGATACGGGGATTTTTTTTGCCCGCGAAAATCTTGGGCGTGCCGCAAAACCCTGTGGGAGCGAGCTTGCTCGCGATGACGGTGTATCAGGCGACATTGATATCGACAGAAAGGACGCCATCGCGAGCAAGCTCGCTCCCACAGGTTTACATCAGTGCAGCTTGAGCCGTGGCTCAGTCCCGCGCCCGATCTTGCTCCCCAGCATCAGCATTGCCGTGCGGAACGGCCCGTACAGCGCCATCTGGTGCATGCGGTACAGCGACACGTAGAACATCCGCGCCAGCCAGCCTTCGAGCATCACGCTGCCGGTGAGGTTGCCCATCAAGTTACCCACAGCCGAAAAACGCGACAGCGAGATCAGCGAGCCGTAGTCGGTGTACTTGTACTCCGGCAGCGCCTTGCCTTCGATGCGCAGTTTCAGCGATTTGGCCAGCAACGAAGCCTGTTGGTGCGCGGCCTGGGCACGTGGCGGAACATTGCGGTCGCTGCCTGGTTGCGGGCAGGCGGCGCAGTCACCGAAGGCGAAGATGTTCTCGTCACGGGTGGTCTGCAGGGTCGGCAGCACTTGCAGCTGATTGATGCGGTTGGTTTCCAGGCCATCGATGTCCTTGAGGAAACCCGGTGCGCGAATCCCCGCCGCCCAGACCTTCAGGCTAGCGTTGATCACTTTGCCGTCGGCGGTGATCAGGCTGTCGGCCGTCACTTCGCTGACCGCAGCATTGGTCATGACGTTGACCCCGAGTTTCTCCAGGGTTTTATGCACAGGTCCGCCAATCCGCTCCGGCAGCGCCGGCAGCACCCGTGGCCCGGCTTCGATCAGGGTGATGTGCATGTTTTCCGGTTTGATCCGGTCCAGGCCATAGGCTGCCAATTCATGGGCGGCGTTGTGCAGTTCGGCGGCCAGCTCGACTCCGGTGGCACCGGCGCCGACGATGGCCACGCTGATTTGCTCGATCGTGTCGGTCTGACCGGCGTGAGCGCGCAAATAGTGATTGAGCAATTGCTGGTGGAAGCGCTCGGCCTGTTTGCGGGTGTCGAGGAACAGGCAGTGTTGCGCCGCGCCCTGGGTGCCGAAATCGTTGGTGGTACTGCCGACTGAGATCACCAGCGAGTCGTAAGGCACTTCGCGGGCCGGCACCAGCTCCACACCAGCTTCGTCATAGGTGGCGGCCAGCTGGATTTTTTTCTTCGCGCGATCGAGCCCGCTCATGCGCCCCAGCTGGAACTCGAAGTGGTTCCATTTGGCCTGGGCGACATAGTTGAGTTCATCTTCGGAAGAGTTCAGGGAACCGGCCGCCACTTCGTGCAACAACGGTTTCCAGATGTGGGTCAGGTTCGCGTCGACCAGCATCACGCTGGCTGTGCCGCGCTTGCCCAGAGTCTTACCCAGACGGGTAGCCAACTCCAGACCGCCGGCGCCGCCGCCGACAATGACAATACGATGGGACATGGGGATAACTCGCAAGGCTAAAGGAAATCGGTGCAATTACCCGAGCGAGCGCGAGGCTGCTCATAGCGTCAGGTAACTGATAAGTCGGCTCAACAAGCCCAGACCAATGGTCACTGCCAAGACCAGTACAAGGAGCATCCACGGCCGGAAAGGCCGGCGCTCGACTTGGTGCTGGGACAACTGCAGGTACTCTTCGACATGCTTTTGGTCGTCGGGGTTCAGGCGGCTGGTCATATCGGGCCTCGTCAGGGGTAGACGTTGCTGAATGTGTAGAAGCTACAGGGAAAATATTCAGCTGTGAACGCAGCTTAGCTGCTGACCGGAGAAAGGCTCGAGGCTCACAGACTGATCCCGACATCAAAAACAATGCTGCGCCCCAGGTTGCTGCGCAAGAAGTCCGGCGCATCCGGGTGAGCGAACAGCACGCGGGCGAATGTCGGCCCAACCAATGACAGCGAACGCCAGCCCTGTCGCAGGTATTCGGTCGGCGGCGGAAAATGGCTGTTGAGGTCCAACACTTCGCGTTTGAGGCTGGCGAAGGCAATGATGTCCAGCTCACCCAGATCCATGCCGCGTTCTTTGTAGTTGTGCGCTTTTTTGCGCAAAGTCGGCGCCAATCGCAGCAAGAACTCGTTGGCGGGGATACGTCGTGGCTTGGCCTCGCGGCGCACCAGTTGACTCAGGGAAAACGCGCTACGTCGGCGTTGCAGTTCGTCGCGCCATTCATCGTTGAGGCGCCGGCCCTCGTCGAGCACGAAGAACACCTCGAAACTGGCATCGCGAAACAACACATCCGGCGGCTCCCCGGCGGGGGCGAATTCATCGGCACGATAGGGAATGTTCAAGCCTTGCAGCAGGCGCTGGCAGACCCAACGCTCACGCTCCCATTTGCGGGCATTGGACAGAAATGCGTTGGCTTGCTCGGCCGCGATGGTCAGCAGGCGTAAATAATCTGAGTCATCCATAGGCCCAAGCTTAGCGTTCAAATGTGATCGCAAAGAAGACAATTTGTCGGAGAGGCTCAATGCCTTCCGTTCCCATGCCCGTTCCAGGGCCCTGCACAAAACGGATAGTGATCTGCGCTCACTGGCTATTGCCACGTATCGGGCGGCTCTACCCTCGGCTGTACGGACGTAAGCCGTGTTACCGCCGCTCTAAAAAAACAACAACAAGAGATATATGCCATGCGCAAGATCGACGTACATGAGGTTATCGACAACGCTCGCTTCAACCGCTTTCACTGGATGGTGCTGTTCTGGTGTGCCCTGATCATCATCTTCGACGGTTACGATCTGGTGATCTACGGCGTGGTCTTGCCGATGCTGATGAAAGAGTGGGGGCTCAGTCCTCTGCAAGCGGGTGCACTGGGTAGCTATGCACTGTTCGGCATGATGTTCGGCGCGCTGTTCTTCGGACCGCTGTCGGACAGGATCGGCCGCAAGAAGGCCATCACGATCTGCGTGATGCTCTTCAGTGGTTTCACCGTGCTCAACGGATTCGCCCGCAACCCCACGGAGTTCGGACTGTGTCGCTTCATTGCCGGGCTCGGCATTGGCGGCGTGATGCCTAACGTCGTGGCACTGATGAACGAGTACGCGCCGAAAAAAATCCGCAGCACTCTGGTCGCGATCATGTTCAGCGGTTACTCGGTGGGCGGCATGCTGTCCGCTGGGCTGGGCATTGTGCTGATCCCGAGTTTCGGCTGGCAGTCGGTGTTTTACGTGGCGGTCCTGCCGTTGCTGTTGTTGCCACTGATCATGTATTTCCTGCCCGAATCGGTGGGCTACATGTTGCGTCAGGGGCGCAATGAAGAGGCGCGCATTATTCTCCAGCGGATTGATCCGGCCTACGTTGCACAAACGTCTGATCAATTGCACATGGCCGAAGTGAAAGGCACGGGCACACCGGTGTTGCAGTTGTTCCGTGAAGGTCGTGCGCTGCGCACGCTGATGCTCTGGCTGGCGTTTTTCTGCTGTCTGTTGATGGTGTACGCGCTGAGTTCCTGGCTGCCGAAACTGATGGCCAACGCCGGTTACAGCCTGGGTTCGAGCCTGTCGTTCCTGCTGGTGTTGAACTTCGGGGCGATTTTCGGCGCGGTCGGTGGCGGGGTGCTGGGCGACAAACTCAATCTGCCGCGGGTGCTGGCGGTGTTTTTCGCCATGGCGGCGGTGTCGATCACGCTGTTGGGCTTCAACAGCCCGATGCCGGTGTTGTACCTGCTGATCGCCATTGCGGGTGCCACCACCATTGGCTCGCAGATTCTTTTGTACGCCTGCGCCGCGCAGTTTTATTCCATGACGATTCGTTCAACCGGTCTGGGCTGGGCGTCGGGCATTGGGCGCAACGGGGCCATCGTCGGTCCGCTGCTGGGTGGTGCCTTGCTCGGGATCAGCTTGCCCTTGCAACTGAACTTCATGGCGTTTGCCTTGCCTGGTGCGGTGGCGGCCCTGGCCATGACCGTGTTCGCCATCAGCAGCCGACGTAGCGCTGCCGGCCTCAACCCAGCGTTGTCAGCGACCGGTGCCTGAATCATGAAAGCGTTTTTCCAGGACTTCTCGTTGTCAGCCGCCGTGGCTGGATTCATTGCCACGGTGATTTCCTATGCCGGCCCGTTGGTGATCATCTTTCAGGCGGCAGAAGCGGCTCATCTTTCGCGGGAAGTGTTGTCGTCCTGGATCTGGGCGATCTCCATTGGCAGCGCCGTGCTCGGTATCGGTTTGAGCCTGCGCTACCGCGTTCCGGTGATCATCGCCTGGTCGGCGCCGGGCTCGGCGTTGCTGGTGACGCTGTTGCCGGAAATTTCCATGGCAGAGGCGGTGGGGGCTTATCTGGTCAGCAGCCTGATCATTTTCGCGGTTGGCATCTCGGGCGCTTTCGACCGGATCATCAGCAAGCTGCCCGCAGCCATCGCGGCGGCGATGCTGGCGGGGATCCTGTTCAGTTTCGGCACCGGGTTGTTTGTGTCGATGCAGCACAAGCCCTTGCTGGTCCTGGCGATGTTTGCCTGCTACCTGATCTGCAAGCGGGTGATGCCGCGTTATGCGGTGATGATGGTGCTGCTGGTGGGGTGTTCGATCGCCGCGTTCAGCGGTGATTTGCATCGTGAAGCGCTGGTGATCGGCCTGGCTACGCCGGTGTGGATTACGCCCGAGTTCAGCCTGGGCGCGATCCTGAACATCGCCTTGCCGCTGGTGATGGTGGCGCTGACCGGTCAGTTCGTGCCCGGCATGGCGGTGCTGCGCGCCAGCGGTTATCCGACGCCGGCGAGCCCGATCATCGCCAGTAGCGCGCTGGGCACGGCATTGCTGGCGCCGTTTGGTTGCCATGGACTGAATCTGGCGGCGATCACCGCGGCGATCTGCACCGGTCGAGAATCCCACGAAGAACCTCGCAAACGCTACGTGGCCGGGGTGGTCGGCGGCCTGTGTTACCTGCTGTTGGGGATCTTCGGCGCCACGCTGGTCTCGCTGTTTTCCGCGTTCCCCAAAGAGCTGATCGCGGCGCTGGCCGGGCTGGCCTTGTTCGCCGCCATTGCCGGTGCGTTGACGGGCGCGATGGCGGTGCCGAGCGATCGTGAAGCCGCGCTGGTGACCTTTCTGGTCACGGCTTCGGGCATGTCGTTGTTCGGTTTGTCCGCGGCGTTCTGGGGGCTGATTTTCGGCATGGTCACCCATGTGCTGTTGAGCGCCCGTCGTTCCGTTCCCCATCGCAAATCCACTGCAACTGAAGTCCTTCAATCAGTCGATCAATAACAATAAGAGAAAAACGATGAAACAGATTCTCCCAACAACCGGTTCGGCGTTGTCCCTGGCTGTCGTCTCGAGTTTTTCCACAGGTGTGATGGCCGCTGAAAAAGGCTTTGTCGAAGACACCACCGCGACGTTGCAGGCGCGCAATTACTACTTCAGCCGCGACTATTCCGACATCGTTGGCGCCAACCAGCAATCGAAGGCTGAAGAGTGGGCCCAGGGTTTCATCCTCAACGTGAAGTCCGGATACACCCAGGGCACCGTCGGGTTTGGGATGGACGTCATCGGCTTGCTCGGCCTCAAGCTCGACAGCGCTCCGGACCGGACCAATACCGGTTTGCTGCCGGTGCAGGGCGACGGCCGCGCGGCGGATAACTACAGCCGCCTGGAAGGCGCGTTGAAGATGCGCTACTCCAAAACCGAGCTGAAAGTCGGTGAGTTGCAACCCAATCTGCCGGTGTTGGCATTCAGCGATATTCGCCTGTTGCCGCCGAGTTATCAGGGCGCAAGCATCACTTCCAACGAGATCAATGGCCTGACGCTACAGGGTGGCCACTTGAGTTCAACCAGCCTGCGCAACGAGGCTGGCGACGAAAAGATGCAAGCCATGCTCGGTCATGTGCCGCAGCGCCAGGTCAGCAGTGACGGTTTCAATTTTGCTGGCGCTGATTATGTCTTCAACGACAAGCGCAGCTCGGTCAGCGCCTGGTACGGGCAACTGGAAGACATCTATAACCAGCGCTTCCTGGGCCTCAAGCACAGCGAGCCGGTGGGCGACTGGATCCTCGGCGCCAACCTCGGTTACTACGATTCGCGCGAGGACGGCAAAAAACTGCTGGGCAACATCGACAACCAGGCGTTCTTCTCGTTGCTGTCGGCCAAGCGTGGCGGCCATACGTTTTACGTCGGCTATCAGGGCATGTTCGGTGACAGTGCGTTCCCACGGGTGTTTGCCAACATCTCACCACTGGGCAACGAAGTGCCGACCTACGAGTTCGCCTTCACCGATGAGCGTTCCTGGCAGGCGCGCTACGACTACGACTTCGCGGCGCTCGGCGTACCGGGGCTGACCAGCACCGTGCGCTACATCAGCGGCAACAATGTCGATACTGGCAAGAGCTTTGAAGGCAAGGATCGCGAGCGTGACCTGGACATTGGCTATGTGCTGCAGAGCGGCAGCCTCAAAGGTTTGGGCATTCGCGTGCGCAATGCCATGGCGCGTTCAAACTACCGCAGTGATATCGACGAGAACCGCTTGATCCTCAGCTACACGTGGACCTTGCTGTGAGTCACTGATCACTGATCACTGATCACTGATCACTGATCACTGATCACAGGTTGCTGGTGCAATCACCGATGACGTTGTAGGTCACGCGGTGGGTCTGGCCCTGATGATCGACATACACCATGGTTGCCGGTACGACTCCGCACGCGGTCGCGGTGTCCGACACAGAAACCACGCTGGCGACGTCCAGTGGCTGCGCCGGGTTGTACAGGACCGCGAGGGGCTCGTTGTCAGCGGCCATGGCCGAGGTGGCGATGACGGTCAGCAACAGGCTGATCAACGTTTTCATGTTGGCGTGCTCCGTGTCGGTTCTGATGTCTGAATTTTAGTCTTTGCCACCGACGGATAAAGGGGCGAACGGTGTATGCAGCCTTACATAAAACGTAACAGTCATTGCCTGAGGGGGGCTTATGGATGTGCTTAACAACTTGCGCGTGTTCATCCGGGTGGTGGACTGCGCCAGTTTCACCGGGGCTGCCGATGCGCTGGATCTGTCGACCGCGCAGGTATCCCGATTGGTGGCGGATCTGGAGGAACATGTACAGGCGCGTCTGCTGCAACGCACCACGCGACGCTTGAGCCTGACCGACGCCGGCGAGCGCTTCCTGCTGCGCAGCCGGCAAATCGTCGAAGCCATGGATGAGGCGACGGCCGAGGCCCGTGGCGCTCATATCAATCCGGCCGGACGCCTGCGGGTGCACAGCATGAACGGCCTGGGTGTGCTGCTCACGCCGTTGATCGCCCGCTACAGCGAGCTTTATCCCGATGTGGTGTTCGAGCTGACCTTGTCGCAGCGCAATCCCGATCCGCTGGAGGAGGGGCACGATGTGGTGATTTCGATAGCGCCCGAACTGGCCGACTCGCAAATGGTTGCGCAAGCCATCGGGCAGATCTACAGCGTGCCCTGTGCTTCCCCGGCTTACTTGCAACGCCAGGGCGTACCGCAGCAGCCGCTGGCGCTGAGCGATCATCAGTGCCTGCGCATGCTCGACCCGTTGTACAGCGATCAATGGCTTTTCCAGGATGAGCACGGCGAGCACGCCGTTAGCCCGGCCAAGACCTTTCAGTGCAATGTTGCCGAGTCGATGGTCAAGGCTTCGGAGGCGGGCATGGGCATCAGCCTGCTGCCGTTCTACACCGCGACGCGGCCCTTGAGCGATGGCACTTTGCTGCGTGTGTTACCTGCATGGCGCCTGCGCGAACGCAATGTGTATGCGCTGTATCCTTCGCGACACTTTCTCGATGCCAAGGTCCGCACCTGGGTGGATTTTCTCAAGTCAGAGCTACCGAAGCTGTTCGCCGAACATGACGCGGTGATGAACGATCCGCGGCATTGGGCTTGAAGTCGAGGGGCCGGCGAGCGGCGGTGTAGACTGAGTGTCTGTTGTTCTTCGCCTGGGAGACGCGCGTAGCCATGATCGGTGCAGAGTTGCTGTCATCGCAAACCCTGGCGGTCGGCTGGCTGATCTATGTGCCGGTGTTGATCTGGGCGATCTGTCGCGCGCCGTGGGTTGAACTGTTCACCGACAGCCGTCGTCAGCATCTGCTGTTTGGAACGGTGTTTGCGCTGTTTCTGTTGTGGCTGGTGCGGCGCGACTTTGATACCGGTGTGTCTTACCACTTCATCGGCATGACAGCGGTGACCCTGCTGCTGGACTGGCCGCTGGCGCTGGTCGGCGGGTTGGTTGCGCAAACGGGGCTGGTGTTGCTCGGGCGACAGGACCTGGCGGCGGTCGGGGTCAATGGCGCGCTGTTGATTGCGCTGCCGGTGCTGGTCACCGAGTGTTGCGCGATTCTGGTGGAGCGGGCGCAGCCACGAAATCCCTTCGTGTATATCTTCGTATCCGGATTCTTTGCCGCCGCGCTGTCGGCGTTGCTATGCCTGCTGCTGGCGCTTTGGTTGTTATGGTTCAACGAGCGCTTTGCCATGCCGTACTGGCTGGAAGATTTTGTCGGATATCTGTGGCTGATCATTTTTCCCGAAGCGTTTATCAACGGCATGATCGTCAGTGCGCTGGTGGTGTTCTGCCCGGAATGGCTGGAGACGTTCAACCGCACACGCTACCTCTCGGCTCCCTGGAAGGACGACGATCCCAAGTCCTGATCCGCATCAAGACCTGGAATCGCCCAGTCGATGGATCAGTGGCGCGGGTCGAAGTCGCCGCTGAACATCTCGTCCTCGGCATCGGGAGCCACTGGAATCTTGTGTTCTTCGGACGCCCAGGCGCCCAGGTCGATCAGTTTGCAGCGGTCGGAGCAGAATGGCCGGAATTTGCTCTCGGCGGTCCATTCCACGGGGGCGCCACAGGTTGGGCATTCGACGGTCGTTGGTTGGCTCATGACTGGCCTCCACGCAAAGAAAGATAAAAGTGATGCAGGCGTTCGACCTCGCTGTGCAGCCAGGCAAGGTCGCGGTCATTGACCACGACGTCGTCGGCATGGCTCACGCGATCCTGGCGGCTGGACTGGGCCTTGAGGATCGCCTGGACTTGCTGCTCGCTGGTCTGGTCACGTTGCAGGGTACGTTCGATCTGCAATTGTTCGGGGGCATCGATCACCAGCACCCGTTGGGTCATGGCGTATTGCCCGGACTCGATCAGCAGCGGCGAAACCAGAATCGCATAAGGCGATTTTGCCAGCGCCAGGTGGTGAGCGATCTCCTCGCCGATCAGCGGATGCAGGAGGGCCTCCAGCCAGCGGCGTTCTTCAGGCACTTCGAAGATCAATTTGCGTAGCGCTGCGCGGTCCAGTTGCCCGTCGGTTTGCAACACGCTTGGGCCGAAGTGCCCGGCGATTTGTGCCAGTGCCGGGCGGCCAGGTTCAACTACCCAGCGAGCGGCATGATCGGCGTCGACCACATGCACGCCCAGATCGATGAAGTGTTGGGCGGCCGCACTTTTACCGCTGCCGATACCGCCGGTCAGGCCGAGAATCCAGGGTTTTTCCACAGGGCTATTCATTTCAAACCGACAAACTGCCAATAGAGGTCGGTTATTTGACCACCCCAGAGCAACGCAATCCAGCCGGCAATGGCCAGATAGGGACCGAAAGGGATTGGCGTCGAGGTTTGTGCATTGCGCAAGCGCAGCATCATCAGCCCGAAAATGGCACCCACCAGCGAGGACAGCAGGATGGTCAGCGGCAGAATCTGCCAGCCACCCCAGGCGCCCAGCATCGCCAGCAGCTTGAAATCTCCGTAGCCCATGCCGTCCTTGCCCGTGATCAGCTTGAACAGCCAGAACACCGACCACAGCCCGCAGTAGCCGGCTATCGCACCCCAAAGCGCCTCGTGCAACGACACGAACAGGCCGAAACTGTTGACGATCAACCCCAGCCACATCAACGGCAGCACCAGTACGTCCGGCAATATCTGATGTTCGGCGTCGATCAGGCTCATCGCCAGCAAGCCCCAGCTCAGGAACAGCACCAGGGCGGCCGGCCAACCGAAGCCGAAGTGCCAGGCAACAAACGCCGACAAAAGGCCACAGGCCAGTTCGGTCAACGGATAGCGCGGGCTGATCGCCGCCGCACAGGCTGAACAGCGGCCGCGCAAAAACACATAACTGAGCAGCGGGATGTTTTCCCAGGTGCGGATTCGGTGACCGCAGTGTGGGCACTGGGAATGGGGCAGCAACAGGTTGTAGGTCGGCAGCGGCGTTTCGCCAGGCAGCCCGAGAATGTCATGGGCCTGCTCACGCCAGTCGCGTTCGAGCATTTTCGGCAGGCGCCAGATCACGACATTGAGGAAACTGCCGACCAGCAGGCCGGTGATGCCTGCGAGAAGGACAAAGGCCAGCGGAGAGTGAATCAGGATTTCATTCAAGGGCATGTCAGATCGCTGAGCCAAGTTGGAAGATGGGCAGGTACATGGCAACTACCAGTCCACCGACGATAACACCCAGCACCACCATGATGAACGGCTCCATCAGGCTGGTGAGGTTATCGACCATGTTATCGACGTTGTCTTCGTAGAATCCCGCGACTTTGTCGAGCATAGCGTCCAGGGTGCCAGACTCTTCGCCGATGGCAGTCATTTGTATCGCCATGTTCGGGAAGACGCCGCAGGTACGCATGGCGAAATTCAATTGCATGCCGGTCGAGATGTCCTGCCGGATGCGCAATACCGCGCGCTTGAACACGCTATTGCCGGTCGCACCGGCCACTGATTCCAGGGCCTCCACCAGCGGCACGCCGGCAGCGAAAGTGGTCGACAGTGTACGGGCGAACCGGGCCACGGCGGACTTGTGCATCAGGGTGCCCACCAGCGGCAGTTTCAGCAGCCAGGTGTCCATCCGGTCACGGAAGACCGGGGATGTCTTGAGGGCGTGGCGCACGCCGAAGGCTATAGTAGTCAGCGTGCCAAGGACCATCCACCACCAGGCCTGCATGAACTGCGACAGGCCAATGACCATCACGGTGAAGGCCGGCAGTTCGGCGCCAAAGCCCTTGAACACCGACTCGAACTGCGGCACGACATTGACCAGCAGAATCCCGGTGACAATCGCCGCGACGAACACCACTACCAGCGGGTAGGTCATGGCTTTCCTGATCCTGGCCTTGAGGCTTTCGCTTTTTTCCTTGTAGGTCGCGACCCGCTCCAAAAGGGTGTCGAGGGCACCGGCCTGCTCGCCGGCATCCACCAGGTTGCAATACAGCTCATCGAAATAGCGGGGCTTCTTGCGCAGGGCGGCGGCGAAGCTGCTGCCTGCCGCGACTTCCTGTTTCAGTTCGTCCACCAGCTTGCGCATGGCCGGATTGTCGAAGCCCTCGCCGATGATGTCGAAGGACTGCAACAACGGCACCCCGGCCTTCATCATCGTCGCCATTTGCCGGGTGAACAGGGCAATGTCCTGGGCCTTGATGCGCTTGCCCATGTTGAACACCGAATGGTTTTTCTTGCGAACCTTGCCGGGACTGATGCCTTGTTTGCGCAGCTTCGCCTTGATCAGCGCCGGGTTTTGAGCGCTGAGTTCGCCGGTCACTTTTGTGCCTTTGCGGTCGATGCCTTCCCATGCATACACGCTGATTTTCGCTGCCTTGACCGCCATGTTCAGTCCTGGGTATTCCGATTGAATTGCTCTTATAGCCTAGTCAAGGGACGGGGCCAAACCCGCAAGGGTAAGGTGACAAAAAACGTCAGATAGTGCTGATCCAGGTAGTAGGTAAGGGCTTTGCGGCCACCACGCCCCCTGCCAACAGGGGCTTCTCGCCTTGGCACAGGCTGTGCTGCCATGGGGCAGGTCATGAGCCTTCGACTCATGCATGGAGCTTGTACATGAACAATCAGAAAGGTTTTACCCTGATCGAGTTGCTTGTCGTGGTGGCGATCATCGGGATTCTGGCAACGCTGGGCCTGCCGATGTATTCCAAGTACCAGGCTCGGGCCAAGGTCACGGCGGCGCTGGCCGAGTTGACTGCAATGAAGGTGCCGTTCGAGGATGTGATCAACCAGGGGGAAACCCCGACAATTGCCAACGTGGCGCCCGCCGGTGCGACATCGACCAGCCACTGCACCCTGTCTGTGACGGCTACAACACCGGAGGGGGCGGGATCAATCGTATGTACGTTGAACAATGCCCCAGGCGTGGTCCAGGGCAAAACCGTCACCCTGACACGGGACGAAACCAAAGGCTGGTCATGTAAGAGCAGCGTTTCCCCGGATTACTTGCCTAAAGGGTGTTCCGGGTCTGCGGCATGAAGTGCTGAATCAAGTCCCCGCTTTTGCGGGGTTTTTCCTGTTTGTCGACCCGTCGTCAAATGCCGCAGATAAAGCTCAGAAATTTCAGCATCTTAGGAACTTTCCGTAAACCCGCAACTTGCATGCAGTGTTTGTGCTTCTCGTGCATTTTGCATGATTTCGAAAATTTTCTGATGTTATAACTTATTGATTAATAAGGTTTTTTCTCTATTTCAAAATTGGCACAGCGTTCGCAATATCCTTGGTAACCCTGCCGACAAGACACCCGGCAGACTTTCCGAAAAACAGGAGTTACTCGTATGAAGAAGTTCGCTATCGCTGCCGCTACTGCCACCGCGCTGACCCTGACCATGGCAAACGCGGCATTCGCCCAGACCACTCAAGCCACCCAGGCTCCAATGACCTTGGCGGCGGGTGAAATGACCAAGGCTACAGAAGCTACTTCCGATACCTGGATCACCACTAAAGTCAAAGCCGACCTGATGACCGAAAAAGGCATTCCAGGTAGCGACATCAAGGTTGAAACCAACAAAGGCGTGGTATCGCTGTCATCGACCACCGCCGTGACCGATTCGCAAAAAGAAATGGCTGTGGCTATCACCAAGAAAATCAAAGGCGTCAAGGCGGTCTCCGCTGACGGCCTGAAAGCCGAGTAAGGCAAGGCTTCTCGCCTGGATCGGGAGAAGGTGCGACAGACGGGCCCAGTTATACGTCTGTTGCAACCTGAGTGTTCATGCGAAGGGCCATAAGGATGTGGCCGCCACAGGCCCCGCGCATTTTTGCCGGGGCCTGTTCTATGTGTAATGCTGAAAATCAATTTGTAGGAGCGAGTTCACATGAATTGGGGGTGGGGTCAGTTTCCGCGTTTGCTGGTGATCTGTTTCAGCCGATTACCTTCGAACCGCAAGTATTGATACATCCCTCCATTCGGTCCGTAGGTCCATTCCTCGACCTGAAACTCCTCGCGCCGATCTGCACTGCGTTTGTAACCCAACAAGTCGCGACTGACCGGTTCACCGCATTTCTGCAGAACTTCGCTGGAGCGATCGCCGACGCTGATCAATTGGCTGCCACAGCGCAGGGTATCGGCCGCCCAGGCCTGACTGGCGGATAGCACCAGAACCAGGCCAGCCAGCAGCCACCGAACCGTCACTCGGCGTCCAGATGCATCGGTGTTACCACGCGGCCGTCACTTTCTGCCTCGCCCAGATTGGCGTCGATGAAATACACCCGGGTATCCTCCAGTTTGGCCTTGTCGACCAGGTAATCCTTGATGCTGCTGGCGCGTTCCTGGCCCAGTTGACGCAACAGCACGTCACTGGAGCTCCAGAACTTGATCACCTCGGCACGCATTTTCGTGGTGCGCTCTTCCTTGCCCAGATCCTTCCATTCGGCGGGGGGCTGGGTTTTCAGGCGGGTGCGGTAGATACCTTCGAGCAGCGGGCCTTTTTCCCCGTCTGGCACTTCCAGCAACGAAGCCTGGGCCGGGACCTTGTCGCCGCGGCGCTGGAGCATTTTGTAGTAGTTGTACTGGTACTCACGCTCCAGGCGTTGTTCGGCGATCAGTGGGCCATCGGCGCTCTGGGCGGCGGTGCCTTCGATTTCCAGGCGCAGGGCCGGGCGTTCCTTGAGCGCCTTGGACAGTTTGTCCAAAGCGCCTTCGGCGTCCTTGCCCAGGTCGCTGGAACCCGCTGCGAAGGAAACACTACCCAGGTCTTCCGCGCCACTTCCGTTGACCAGCCCGCCAATGAGCTTGAACGGCGCCGCCGCGGCTTTGACGATCAGGTTGCGCAGGGTCTGCCAGATAATCGGCATGACGCTGAACTGAGGGTTGTTCAGGTCGCCGCTGACCGGCAGTTCGATGGAGATCTTGCCGTCGACGTCCTTGAGCAAGGCAATCGCCAGTTTCAGCGGCAGGCTCACGGCATCCGGGCTGTCGACTTTTTCCCCCAGTTGCAGTTGTTCAACCACCACTTTGTTTTCAGCTTTGAGCTGGCCCTTGGTGATCTGATAGTGCAGGTCGAGATTGAGCCGGCCCTTGCGGATACGGTAGCCGGCGAACTTGCCGGAGTAGGGCGTCAGCGTGGTCAGTTCCACGCGTTTGAAGCTGGTGGCGATGTCGAGACTGGCCATCGGGTCGAACGGATTGACCGAGCCCTTGATGGTCACTGGCGCGTAGCGATCGACCTTGCCCTTGACGTCGACACTGGCCGGTTTCGGCTGGCGGCTGTCGATGGTGCCGATCTGCCCGTTGAGTTGCTGAATGGCGGTGGCGAAGTTCGGGGTCAGGCTGAAGTCGGCAAAGTTGGCCGAACCGTCATTGATGAAAATGCCGCCGATGTGGATGCCCAACGGTTTTTCGTTGCTGGCGGGTTTGCTTGCCGCTGGTTTTGCCCCGGAGTCTGCCGGTTGCGGAATCAGCAGGTCATCGATGTTGGTGGTGCGATCATCGTTGATCATGAAGCGCGCATAGGGCTGGAACAGGTTGATCTTGTCGATCGACAGGCTGTCCCCATGCTGATAGTTCAGGCCTTCGACCACGACCTGTTGCCACTTGAGGAAGTCGCGGGTTTTCAGGGTGTCCAGGGTATGCAACTGATCGACCTGGGCGCGGCCTGTGACGTTGAAGGCCAGGGGCTCGGTGCTTTTCAGGTCGACCGCCAGATCGCTGGCGAGCATGCCGCTGCGCAGCTCCAGGCGAATGAACGGCGTGATGTAGGACTGGGCAACACGCAGGTCGATGTCCCTGGTCTGGACCTTTAGTCTGGCGCTGACCGGGGCCAGGTTGACCTCGCCGTCGGCCATGATCTTGCCTTGCTTGCCCACGCCGGTATCGAGCTTGAGGGTAAAGGGTGAGCCGTTGAGGCTGTCGAAGTTTTGCAGGTCGAGGTTCAGCGGGCTCAGATCCAGGGCGACGGCAGGTTGTGCCTTACGGTCGGCCAGATGCACCTGGTAATCGCGCAACTGCACATCCTTGAGCAACACCTGCCAGGGTTTGCCTGGGGCGGCCGGTTCGGGCTTCGGTGAGTCTGCCGCCGCCGGAGTGCTGGCTGGTTCGGCATCCGCCTTGGCTTTGGCGGTGGGTTTTGACGGTTGGCTGGCGAACAGTTTCTGCCAGTCGAGTTGGCCGTCCGGTTCCAGAGCGGCCCAGGTTTCCAGTTTGTGGCTGCGGATCTTGCCGACCACCACTTGCTGTTTGGCCAGGTCCACGGTGGTTTCGCTGACGTCCAGGCGCTCGAGCTTCACCAGCGGCCGGCCATCCGGGGCCTTGATCGCGAAGGGTGCAATGTTGACCGCTACATTGCTCAGCAGCAGCTCGGTTTCCTTGGCCAGGCTGAATTTGTAGTCGGTACTGATGCTCATGATGCCGTTTTCGAGGTCCAGTGGCACGGCGTCGCGCACATAGGGCCAAAAGGCCTTCATTTTGCCATCGGTGATTTTCAGCTTACCTTCGGAAGCGATCGGGATCAGGCTGAAGTTGCCGGTCCAGTCGATTTGTCCGCCATTGGGGCCGACGGCCACCAAGGTCATGTCGGCGCTGTCATCGGGCAGAGTGCTGAGGTTCTTCAGCTCGAAATCGAGTGTGTCGTAGAGAAACTCGATGGGCTCGCTGGGCCGGGCATCTTCAAAGTGCACGGCGCCGCCGGCCAGCTTGATCCGCTCGATGCGCAGCGGAAACGGCTTGGCATCCGGGTTGGCGGGTGTGGGTTCGCTCGCTGGCAGTTTGAACAGCCCCAGCAGATTGAGTTTGCCGTCCTTGCTGAACAGGATTTCGGTCTTGGGCTTGTCCAGTTCGACATCGGACAGGTGCACCGCCTTGGTCCACAGGCTGTCGAGTTGCAGATTGGCGTACAGACGTTCGAAACCGACCTGCTCCTTGCCGGGCTCGCCGATATTCAAGCCCCAAAGGGTCAGTTCAAGGCTGAACGGATTGAATTCGATCCGCTGGATCGTGGCCGGTGTGGTGGCGTAGTTGGCCAGTTGCTGGTTGGCAACGCGCAGCGCCACACCCGGTAAAATCAGAAAGCCCAGCAAGCTGTAGAGGGCCAGAGCAGTCAACAAGGCACCAATGGCGCGAATCAATCCTTTGTACATGTGTGGCTTCATCTGTCTGGACCGGAGTGCCTTGGAGTATGGCACGCGTTTCCGGTTCCCAAGTGATCGCCCTGTTCAGTAAGTTTCAGATTTCTCCCACAGCAATCAGAGCTGCAGGATCAGGGTTTTCAGCGGTGGTTGCTGATCCATCGACGGGAAGTCGGCGCCTGGCGTCATCACGCGCCACTCACGCACCGGCCGCCCGGCCTTCTCTGCACAACGCAAAACCTGCTCGCGCCAGTCGTCCATGCTGACTTTTGCCAGGTTGTTGCAGCAGATCAGCACGCCGTTGTCGGCGGTGGTCAGCAGGGCGGGTTTGAGCAGGCTCTGGTAGTCGCGCAGCAGGTCGACGGTGCCGAATGCGCTCTTGGCCCAGGCCGGTGGATCCAGCAGTACCAGATCGTACTGGCGTTGTTCCAGGCGCTGATAGCTCGGCAGTTTTTGCCCGCGGCGCTGGCTGATCGGCAGGCCGGCCAGTTGGCGAATGGCCGGGAAGTAGTCGGACTGGATAAATTCCATGGTTGGCAACTGCGGGTTGAGTTGACCGTTCTCTCGGCCGACCGCCAGGTTGCCTTCGGCGAAGTCCAGGTTGCACACCTCGCGCGCGCCGCCGGCGGCAGCACTGAGGCCGACACCACAGGTGTAGGCGAACAGGTTCAGCACGCTTTTGTTTTTGCTGTGGTCCTTGACCCAGCCACGGGTGTTGCGCAGGTCGAGGAACAGCAGCGGGTCTTGTCCGGCATGGCGACCCCGCACCCGATAGTTCAGGCCCCATTCGTGGCCGACCAGGTCCTGCAGGGCGGCTTCGTCGGCGCGGTAGACGATGTCTTCGCGATCGATGCGCGAGTTGCCACGGGAGCGGTCGTTGTAGACCAGCAGGGTGTCATAACCCAGGTGCTGATTGATCGTTTCGTGCAGTTGCAGCAGCGTTTCGCGCTCCAGCGCCTGGTGGAAACTTTGCACCAGCAATTGCGGGCCGTAGCGGTCGATGGTCAGGCCACCGGCGCCTTCCTGGCTGCCGTGGAACAGGCGATAGCAATCGGTGCCTTGCTGGTGCAGTTCGGCGAGCAGGTCCTGGCGTTGATTGAGGGCGGCGCGCAGCGCCTGATTCAAGGAAGACATGCTGGGCGCCTTGCAGGAGGGAATTGGGCGCGGGAGTTTAACAGTTTGGAGCACAACCTGTAGGAGCTGGCTTGCCAGCGAAGGCCGCAACATGGCTTATCTGACAATCCGCGTTATCGTTCATCGCTGGCAAGCCAGCTCCTACAGGCCCATCCGTCGTTTAGCCCGCTGCACAGACCCATTGCGCACCGCCCATCGCAGCATCGGCGCACTGTGATTGACGCTGGCGCGGATCAGCTTGCGTTGCAGTGGATTCTGGCTGACGCCGAGCATGGCACTGGCCCAGTCCGGCAGCAGATCGATCCCGGCCTGCATCATCAAACCGCCAAACGGCTTGGCCAGGCGACTGGGGGAGGGGGCGTTCAGCAACAGGCGCAGGACTTCGCGACTGCGTTCGTCGCATAGCAACTGTGGACGTATGTGCTCGAGGTAGTCGGCAATTTCCTGCCGAGAACGGGGCACATTCCGGGCCCCGAGTCGTTCGGCGACCAAGGCGATCTCTGCGTAATAGCGATCCTGATCGGCCGGTGAAAGATGCGGGTTGCGATAGCGTAAATGCGCAGCGAGGAAGTTGCTGACTTCCGCCACATGCACCCATGTCAGCAAATCGGGATCGCTGGCGGCGTAGGGGCGTCCATCGGGCGCAGTGCCGGTAATCTGCAGATGGATGGTGCGGACCTTCTCGATCAACCAGTCGGCGTCCTGTCGCGAACCGAACGTAGTGCCGGAGATGAACTGCCCGGTGCGGCGCAAGCGGCCGAGCATGTCTTCACGAAAGTTCGAATGGTCCCAGACCCCGGCCAATGCCAGCGGGTGCAGGGCTTGCAGCATCAGGGCGCTGACGCCGCCGATCAGCATGCTGCTGAAATCACCATGGACTTGCCAGCTCACCGAGTCTGGCCCGAACAGCCCCGGGTCGCCCTTGGGGTTTTCCAGGTCGAGTTTGCCCAGGGACAAACCGCTCAGGCTCATGATCTGGGTTTCGATGCGGGTGCGGATGAATTCCATGAATACCCTGTAGGAGCAGCCGGTCGACGCTCGATTGCTCGCGATGGTCGTTAACGATAACGCGTGTTTCCTGAATATACACGGCGCGTCGGAGTTCATCGCGAGCGAGCTCGCTCCTACTTCAAGCGCTTGTCGATCAGCCCTTGCACCACGCTCGGGTCAGCCAGGGTCGAAGTGTCGCCCAGGTTGTCGAGTTCGTTGCAGGCGATCTTGCGCAGAATGCGCCGCATGATCTTGCCTGAGCGGGTTTTCGGCAAGGCTGGTGCCCACTGGATCAAGTCCGGCTTGGCGAAACTGCCGATTTCCTGGCTGACGAGGGCCAGCAATTCTTTCTTCAGTTCATCGTTGGTTTCGACGCCGTTCATGGGCGTGACGAAGACGTATATGCCCTGGCCCTTGATGTCGTGGGGGTAACCGACCGCAGCGGCCTCGGCGATGCTCTCGTGCAGCACCAGGGCGCTTTCCACTTCGGCGGTGCCGATACGGTGGCCGGACACGTTGATCACATCGTCGATGCGCCCGGTGATCCAGTAATCACCATCCTCATCGCGCCGTGCGCCGTCGCCGGTGAAGTAGTAGCCGGGGTAGGGTTTGAAATAGGTGTCGACCATGCGCTGCGGGTCGCGATAAACGCTGCGGATCTGCGCCGGCCAGCTGGACTTTATGGCCAGTACGCCGCTGCCGGCGCCTTTGATTTCCTTGCCCTGCTCGTCGAGCAATACCGGCTGCACGCCGAACATCGGTTGTGTCGCGCAACCGGGTTTGATCCGCTGTGCACTGACCAGCGGGCTGAGCATGATGCCGCCGGTTTCGGTTTGCCACCAGGTATCGACGATCGGGCAGCGCTCTTCGCCGACCTCATGGAAGTACCATTCCCAAGCTTCCGGGTTGATCGGCTCGCCGACCGTGCCGAGTAGCCTGATGCTCGCGCGGGATGTTTGCTTCAACGGTTCGGGGCCTTCGCGCATCAGTGCGCGCAGGGCCGTCGGGGCGGTGTAGAAAATGTTCACCTTGTGCTTGTCGATCACCTGCCAGAAGCGCGAAGTACTCGGGTAGCTCGGCACGCCTTCGAAGATCAGCGTGGTCGCGCCGTTGGCCAGCGGGCCGTAGACGATGTAGCTGTGGCCAGTGACCCAGCCGACATCGGCAGTGCACCAGAAGACTTCGCCATCGCGGTAGTCCAGTACGTACTTGAAGGTCATCGCTGCTTGCAGCAGGTAGCCACCGGTGGTGTGCAGCACGCCTTTGGGTTTGCCGGTGCTGCCGGAGGTGTAGAGGATGAACAGCGGGTCTTCGGCGTCCATCGGCTCGGGTGGGCAATCGGCGCTGGCTTCGCTCAGGGCCTGCTGATACTTGATGTCCCGTCGTTCGACCCAGTTCACCTGCCCCTTGGTGCGCTCGACCACCAGCACGGTGCTCACGTCCGGGCAGCTTTGCAGCGCTTTGTCGACGTTCTGCTTGAGTGGCACGACCTTGCCGCCGCGCACGCCTTCGTCCGCGGTAATCACGGTGCGACAGTCGGCGTCGAGAATACGGTCGCGCAACGAGTCCGGGGAGAAGCCGCCGAACACCACCGAGTGCACCGCACCGATGCGGGTACAGGCCAGCATGGCGTAGGCCGCCTCGGGAATCATCGGCATGTAGATGCACACGCGGTCGCCTTTTTTCACGCCACGGCTTTTCAGCACATTGGCCAGGCGGCAGACGTTTTCATGCAGTTTCTTGTAGGTGATCGATGTCGAGTCGGCAGGGTCGTCGCCTTCCCAGATGATGGCGACCTGATCGCCGCGCTTCTCCAGGTGCCGATCGATGCAGTTGTAGCTGACGTTCAATTGCGCACCGGCAAACCAGCTGGCTTCACCGGTTTTCAGGTTGTAGCGCTGGACGGTTTCCCAAGGCGCGCTCCAGTCGAGAAAACGCGTGGCCTGTTCGGCCCAGAACGTACTGGGGTGTTCAACGGATTCGCGGTACAGGCGCTGATAGTCGTCTTGACTCAATTGTGCAGCCCGGCGGACGGCATCGGCTTTGGGGAACGTGCTGATATCGAACATGACGGTTCCTTATTCTTGTTCTGCGACAAAGATAAAGATGCGCCGAGTAGTCAAAGGGTTCAAGTCAGTCGCCAATCGGTATGGAGACAGGCTCACCGCAGAATGAGAGAACACCATAAACCACTGTGGGAGCAGCCGGTCGGCGCTCGATTGCTCGCGATGGGGGCGTGACAGTCAATATAGTTGTCGACTGTCAGACCGCTATCGTCGGATCGCCGCCCGGAGCAAGCTCGCTCCCACAGGGAATTTCTTTCGTCCACAGACTCTGTGCTCTACACAAAGCCCGTGGGTGGTGCCGTCAAATCACCCGCGGTGACGACCACGGAAGTAGTTGATCAGCCCTTGGGTCGAGGCGTCCTCGGCCGGGGTTTCTTCGCTGCCGACCAGGCGGTTGTAGACGCCTTTGCCCAGCTCTTTGCCCAGCTCCACACCCCACTGGTCGAAGGCATTGATGCCCCAGATCACGCTTTGCACGAAGACTTTGTGTTCGTACATCGCCACCAGAGCGCCGAGGCGACGCGGGCTGATGCGTTCGACCACCAGGGTGTTGCTCGGACGGTTGCCCGGGATCACCTTGTGCGGCGCGAGTTTGTGCACCTCGGTTTCACTCATGCCTTTGTCGCGCAGCTCGTTTTCGGCCTCGCCAAGGGTCTTGCCGAGCATCAGCGCCTGGCTCTGCGACAGGCAGTTGGCGTACAGCCACTGGTGGTGGTCGGACACCGGGTTGAAGCTGACGATCGGCACGATGAAGTCGGCCGGGATCAGCTGCGTGCCCTGGTGCAGCAACTGGTGATAGGCATGCTGACCGTTGCAACCCACGCCGCCCCAGATCACCGGCCCGGTGTCGGTGGACACTGGCGTGCCGTCCTGGCGCACGCTCTTGCCGTTGGATTCCATGTCCAGCTGTTGCAGGTGCTTGGTGATGTTACGCAGGTAATGGTCGTACGGCAGGATCGCGTGGCTTTGCGCGCCCCAGAAGTTGCCGTACCACACGCCGAGCAGGGCCAGCAGCACTGGCATGTTCTGTTCGAACGGCGCGCTCTGGAAGTGCTGGTCCATGGTGTAGGCACCGGACAGCAACTCCTTGAAGTTGGACATGCCGATGGCCAGGGCAATCGGCAAACCGATGGCCGACCACAGCGAGTAACGCCCGCCGACCCAGTCCCACATCGGGAAGATGTTCTCTTCACGGATGCCGAACGCTACCGCGGCGGCGTTGTTGCTCGATACCGCGATGAAGTGGCGATACAGCTCGGCTTCCGAACCACCCTGGGCCAGGTACCAGGCACGGGCAGCCTGGGCGTTCTTCAGGGTTTCGAGGGTGTTGAAGGATTTCGACGAGACGATGAACAGTGTGGTCTCGGCGCGCAGCTTCATGGTCAGTTCGTGGAACTCGCTGCCGTCGATGTTCGCCAGGTAATGGCAACGCACGCCTTTCTGGGCGTAGGACAGCAGCGCTTCGGACACCAGCTCAGGGCCGAGGAACGAGCCGCCGATGCCGATGTTCACCACGTCGGTGATCGGCTTCTCGGTGTAACCGCGCCACAGACCATCGTGGATACGGCCGACGAGGTCGGTGATCTGGTTCAGCACCTTGTGCACTTCGGGCATCACGTTGACGCCGTTGACCGACAGCTTGTCGCCAACCGGGCGGCGCAGGGCCGTGTGCAGGGCAGGACGGCCTTCGGAAGAGTTGACGATTTCGCCGTCGAACAGCGATTTGATCGCGCCCTTGAGGTCGACTTCGTTGGCCAGGCCCACCAGCAGATTGCGGGTCTCGGCGTTGATCAGGTTTTTCGAATAGTCGAGAAACAGGCCGCAGCTACTGAGGGTGAATTGAGTAAAACGCTGCGGATCGGCATTGAAGGCTTCGCGCATGCTGAAATCCTGCATGGCTTGGCGGTGGTCATTCAACGCTTGCCAGGCAGGCAGAGCGGTAACGTCGTGAGGAGTGCGGTAATACGCCATCGCTGCGGGTTTCCTTATTACTTGAACGGCCTTTTGAACACTAAAAATCCCGGAGCGCTATGGATGGGCGTTCCGGTCAACTGCGTCGACACGATTTCATGGCGCAGGGCGGATACAGTAAACCCCGCGCAATGATCTGTCTTGACTTTGTCTGACCTGTTTCCGGTACTTTTTTAACACCAAAGTTAGGAACGGTCCGACAAACGGAAGAGACAGGACTCGGATCAGGCGACCTGGACCGGAATGGCGTTGCTGGTGTGGCTCAATTCATTGCCCGGTGCCATGTAGAGCATGCGCGGTTTGAAGTTGAGCAGTTCGGCTTCGCTGTAATGAGCGTAAGCGCAGATGATCACGCGATCGCCGACCTTGGCCTTGTGCGCCGCGGCGCCATTGACCGAGATCATGCGCGAGCCTTCTTCACCACGGATGGCGTAGGTGGTGAAGCGCTCGCCGTTGTCGACGTTGTAGATCTGGATCTGTTCGTACTCGCGGATGCCGGACAGGTCCAGCCATTCACCGTCGATGGCGCAGGAGCCTTCGTAATCGAGTACAGCGTGGGTGACTTCGGCGCGATGCAGCTTGGCTTTGAGCATGATGGCGTGCATGAGTATTTCCCAGGTCGGAATCGAACGGCGGGCAGCGCCCACAGGCGCGTAGGAGCTGCCGCAGGCTGCGATCTTTTGATCTCGCCGTTGATTTTGGTTTTGTTGTTTGATCTTTGATCTTGCTGTTTAAACCGCAGTGTCGAGGTTCAGGTGCAGGTTGTCGATCAACCGTGTAGTCCCCAGGAAGGCCGCCACCAGAATCACCAGGTCACGATCCTGCGCCGTCGCTGGGCGCAAGGTCAGGGCATGGCGGATTTCCAGATAGTCAGGACGCAGGCCGGCTGTTTCGAGCTGTTTGATCTGCGTGCCGATCAGCGCCGGGTAGTCGCGTTCACCCTGCTTGATCGCCTCGCCGATCGCTTTCAGCGTGCGGTAGACCACCGGTGCCACAGCGCGTTGCTCTTCGTTGAGGAAGCCGTTGCGCGACGACAGCGCCAGGCCATCGGCCGCCCGTACGGTCGGCTCACCGATGATCTGGATCGGCATGTTCAGGTCATGTACCAGCGCACGAATCACCGCCAGTTGCTGGAAATCTTTTTCGCCGAAAATCGCCAGGTCCGGCTGGACCATGTTGAACAGCTTGCTGACCACCGTCGCCACACCTTCGAAATGACCCGGCCGGCTGGCGCCGCACAGTCCTTCGGACAGTTGCGGGACGCTGACGCGGGTCTGGCCGGCCATTCCGTCGGGGTACATCTCTTCAACAGTGGGGGCAAACAACAAATGGCAACCGGCCTGGAGCAGTTTTTCCTGGTCGGCGGCGAGGGTGCGCGGGTACTTGTCGAGGTCTTCGCCAGCACCGAATTGCAGCGGGTTGACGAAAACGCTCGCCACCACGAAGTCCGCCCGCTGGGAGGCTTTGGTCACCAGTGCAACGTGACCGCTGTGCAGGTTACCCATGGTTGGCACAAAGGCGATGCGCTTGCCTTCGCTACGGGCGCGGGCCACTGCGGCCCGTAGTTCGCGTACGGTTTTTACGGTGTTCATGCAGAGAATCCGTGTTCGATCCCAGGGAAGGTCGCCGCTTTGACTTCAGTCACGTAGGCATTCAATGCAGCTTCAATGCTGGTTTGGCCAGTCATGAAGTTTTTTACGAATTTTGGCAAGCGGCCGGTAATGGACAGCCCCAGCATGTCGTGCAGAACCAGCACCTGGCCATCGGTGCGATTGCCGGCGCCAATACCAATCACCGGTATCTTCACCGCCTGGGTGATTTCTTCGGCCAGTTCGCTCGGGACGCACTCGAGCAGCAACATTGCCGCACCAGCCTGTTCCAGGGAAATCGCGTCGGCACGCATCTGCCGGGCCTGGTTTTCATTGCGACCCTGGACCTTGTAGCCGCCAAGGATGTTCACCGATTGCGGCGTCAGGCCCATGTGCGCGCAGACAGGGATGCCGCGCTCGGCCAGCAGGCGGATCGAATCGGCCAGCCACAACGCTCCTTCGACCTTGACCATGTGCGCGCCGGCCTGCATCAACAGGGCGCTGTTGGTCATGGCTTGCTCGGTGGTGGCGTAGGCCATGAAAGGCAGGTCGGCGAGGATCAGGGCATCGCTGTTACCGCGTTTGACGGCGGCCACGTGATAAGCCATTTCTGCAGTGGTGACAGGCAAGGTGCTGTCGTGGCCCTGCAAAACCATGCCGAGGGAGTCGCCCACCAGCAGCACTTCGACGCCGGCCTGATTGCAGGCATGGGCGAAGGTCGCGTCGTAGCAGGTCAGCATGGTGATCTTTTCACCTTTTTGCTTCAGACCTTGCAGGGTGGTCAGGGTGATGGCTGGCATGAAAAGTTCCTCATTCAGGCGCTGTGGAAACTACTGCGAGTAACGCGCGTGATTCTTCGTTGAATACAGGCGCACGTTCTTTTGTCGTGCTTTTAAGGCCTGGATTGCGCCCTTGAACGCCGTGTTGGCGGCAGCGGGACGCCTATAGTCGTGAGGAGAACGAGGGAAGTCAATTGCGTGTGTTACCGCATTGTTACGGGTGGGGTGTTACCGGGGTAACTGATGCGATTCAGCAGCAGATCTTGTGCCTGGCCCAAGATCCCCTGTAGGAGCGAGCCTGCTCGCGATGGCAGTGTGTCAGTCAGCATTTCATTCGCTGACAGACCGCTATCGCGAGCAGGCTCGCTCCTACAGGGGATTTTCGTCAGTTCGGGGGCAGGCGTTCCAGGCCGACGAACGGGCATGCCTTGAGCAGTTCGTCCAAGGTCTGGCCATCGGCCAAGCGCAGATCCGCAGGTGCCAGTTCCGCCAGCGGATACAACACGAAGGCCCGTTCCTGCATATGGTAATGGGGAACCTTGAGGCGCGGTTCGTCGATCAGGCGATCACCGAACAACAAGATGTCGAGGTCCAGCGTGCGCGGTCCCCAGCGCTCAAGACGCTCGCGACCCTGGCCGTTTTCGATGGCCTGCAAGGCATCCAGAAGGTCCAGCGGCGCCAGCGTACTGTCGAGAGCGGCCACCGCATTGGTGTAACGCGGTTGGCCGGGCAGCAGCGAGTCACTTTGGTAAAACGCAGAAACCCCGACCAGCGCCGTTTGCGGCAAATGCGCCAGCGCCTCGATGGCGCTGCGCAATTGTTCGGCGGGGTCAGCCAGATTGCTGCCCATGCCGATGTAGATGCGTTCCATGGATTACTCGCCCGTGGTGCTCGAAGCGCCGGCAGCGCGTTTGCGCTTGGAACCACCGCTGCGGCGACGCTTGCGCGGGGCGCCGGTGCCTTCGTCCTTGCCGCTGAGGTCGCGAATCATGTCACGGCGCTCGCTTTCGTTGGCGTCCTGGTAGTCCGTCCACCATTCGCCCAGGCCATCGGTCTGCTCGCCGGCGCTTTCACGTAGCAGCAGGAAGTCGTAGCCGGCGCGAAAACGCGGGTTGTCCAGCAGCAGATCGGCACGCTTGCCGCTGCGGCGCGGCAGGCGTTCCTGCATGTCCCAGATTTCGCGGATCGGCATGGTGAAGCGTTTCGGAATCGCGATGCGCTGGCACTGTTCGGCAATCAGCTCGTGCGCCGCTTCCTGCATCGCCGGAATCGGCGGCATGCCACGCTCCTGCAGGCGCAGGACGCGGGCTGGCAGGGCAGGCCAGAGCAGGGCTGCAAACAGGAACGCCGGGGTGACCGGTTTGTTCTGCTTGATTCGCAGGTCGGTATTGATCAGGGCTTCGCTGATCAGGGTGTGGGTGTACGTCGGGTTGTATTCCAGTGCTTCGGCACTGGCCGGGAACAGTGGATCGAACAACTGCAGGTCGACCAGCATTTCAAACGTATCGGCGGCATGGCCGGAGAGGAACAGCTTGAGCACCTCTTCGAACAGGCGGGCCGACGGGATCTCGCGCAGCATCGGCGCGAGGCCGCGGATCGGCAGGGCGCTGTGTTTTTCGATGCCGAAGTTCAGCTTGGCGGCGAAACGCACGGCCCGCAGCATCCGTACCGGGTCTTCCTGATAGCGTTGCGTCGGATCGCCGATCAGGCGGATCAGGTGATTGCGGATGTCGTGTACGCCGTTGGCGTAGTCGAGGATGCGTTCGCTGACCGGATCGTAATACAGGGCATTGATGGTGAAGTCGCGACGTTGCGCGTCCTCTTCCAGGGTGCCATAGACGTTATCGCGCAAGATGCGCCCGCTTTCGTTGCGCGAAGACTGATTGCTGTCTTCCTCGTCTTCGTTCTGCGGGTGATTGGCGCGGAAGGTCGCGACTTCGATGATTTCGCGGCCGAAGTGGATGTGCACCAGTTTGAATCGGCGCCCGATGATTCGCGCGTTACGGAATTCGGCCCGCACCTGCTCGGGTGTGGCGCTGGTGGCAACGTCGAAATCTTTCGGTGTGATACCCAGCAGCATGTCGCGCACGCAGCCGCCAACCAGGTAAGCCTGATAACCGGCGCTCTGCAGGCGTTCAACGATATTCACCGCGTAACGGCTGAATTGCGCCTTCTGCAGCGAATGTTGGCCGCTGTTGAGCACTTCAGGCGTGCTGCGAATGTGTTGCGTAGGACGCTTGGGAGAACGGAATGACTGGAACAGCTTCTTCAGCATGGGATGCACTGTTTGAAGGAATATTCGGCCATAACAAAAGAATGACCGCATGATGGGCGGGGATTCTAGCATTTAGTCAGGGGATGGTGTAGGACGCAGCAGATATGAGCTGTAGGCCGCAGGCTTCAAGGCCGGAACGAGCCGATTTGCGGGGGATTTGCGAATCGCAGAAACCACAAGGGGAGCCGAAGCTCCCCAAGAAGTAGTTGCATGCTCTATTTTTATTTTTGGTTTCGGGCTTCTTGTTTTTGTTGAGTGCCCTCGCCATGAAGCTTTCCTTCATGACCCTCCCAATCGGGAGTCAAGAGCAAACGGATTGCTTTGGTCGCTGAATTGCAGTGATCTTTCGATCCAACCAGTACAGGTTCTGTCTTAAGACAGTTTTTTGTTGTTCTCGGCCTGGTCGTGGGGCAAGCCCCAAATACAACGCCTCTCCAAAAGAATCAGTTAGCTACGCCTCTCGCCGTCTTGTTTTTATTGTGCGTGAGTCGATTCGTCTTATTTTTATTGTCTTGTGCATTGCTTGTTATTGTTCTTGTACCAAACATATAGCAGGGTGCGTGCCAACTTTTGCGAAACCCAATGAAACAAGGGGTTAGGCCGCTCGGCAGGCATTTCGAGGGCCAAAAAAAGCCGGGGCTTCGTTACCGTAAGCCCCGGCTTCTGTTACGTGAAAAAACTGAGGTAACAGTTTTTTCCACAAAGTCACGTGTTACCCGCACATGAGACAGGTGTGGTTCAGCTTTCGCTGGCCACCCCGGTCTTGCGCCGCGGGATGCCCAGGCGCTGACGGCGCTCCCACAGGCATTTGCGGCTGACCCCGAGTTTGCGGGCCAGCTCGGTTTCGGTCATGTGGTCCTGATGCTCGAGGACGAAATGCTGGAAGTAGTCTTCCAGGGAGAGGTCTTCGGTCGGCTCGTGGTTGCTGTTACTGGCATTGCCATTGCCCTGTTGTGGGGGCAGGCCAATGAATTCGTCGTCTTCCAGGTCGCCCAGCTCGATGTCGATGCCCAACAACTCGGCGGAAATTTCCGGGCTTTCGCACAGGATAACGGCACGCTCGACGGCGTTTTCCAGTTCGCGAACGTTGCCCGGCCAGGAGTAGTGACGAATGGCTTGCTCGGCATCCGCGGCGAACGTCAGGTCGGTGCGGTTGATTCGCGCACTTTGCCGCGCCAGGAAGGCGTTGGCGATTTCGTTGACGTCCGCACCGCGTTCGCGCAGGGCTGGCAGCTTCAGCGCGATAACGTGGAGGCGGTAATACAAGTCTTCGCGGAACTGGCCGATCTTCGCCAGGCTCTTGAGGTCGCGGTGAGTCGCGGCGATCAGGCGCACATCGACTTTTTGCGACTGCACCGAGCCAACACGACGAATTTCGCCTTCCTGCAATACGCGCAGCAGTCGTGCCTGGGCTTCCAGCGGCAGTTCACCGATTTCGTCGAGGAACAAGGTGCCGCCATCCGCCGCTTCCACCAGGCCGGCGCGTCCGGCGCTGGCGCCGGTGAATGCGCCTTTCTCGTGGCCGAACAGTTCGGATTCGATCAGGCTTTCCGGAATGGCTGCGCAGTTCACCGAAATCATCGGTGCCTTGGCGCGTTTTGAGAGGTTGTGAAGGGCGCGCGCCACCAGCTCTTTACCGGTGCCCGACTCGCCCTGGATCAGAACGTTGGAATCGGTTGGCGCGACTTTGCGGATCTTGCCATACAGGTCCTGCATCGGCGGGCACGAGCCGATAATGCCGATTTCACCGTTGCTGTTGTCGGTACCGGATTTCGCCGCACCGTTGGCGGCTTTGCCGGCAACTGCCTCACCACCGGCTTGTACCGTTTGTCGGTCACGCAGGATTCGTGCGGCGGCTTGCAGCATTTCGTCGTGGTCGAATGGCTTGGCAATGTAATCCACCGCACCCATTTTCATCGAGTCGACTGCCGAGCGCAGGCTGGCATAGCTGGTCATGATCAGCACCGGCGTGCCTTGGGCGAGCTTGATCAGCTCCGTGCCAGGCGCGCCCGGCAGACGCAGGTCACTGATGATCAGATCGAACGAGGGAATGGTGAAGCGTTCTTGTGCTTCCTGCACTGATCCGGCTTCGCTGACCTGGTACTGGTTACGTTCCAGCAGGCGGCGCAAGGCGGAGCGGATAATGGTTTCGTCTTCGACGATCAAAATGTGCGGCATTGATTCGATACTCTCGACGGTCTCAGTTCACAGCGGACGTCGCTTCGACATGACGCGGCAAGGTAACCCTGATTCGGGTGCCGCGTTGGCTTTGAACATCAGCCGGGCTGTCGATGGTGATTTGTCCATAATGCTCTTCAACGATGGAATAGACCAGTGCAAGGCCCAGACCGGTGCCTTCGCCAGGGTCCTTGGTGGTGAAGAAAGGTTCGAACAATCGGTCCATGATGCTCGACGGAATACCACTGCCTTCGTCTTCCACGATCAGATCGACCGTGTGTTCGCCAGCTTCGCTCTTGACCCGTACCGCACTGCCGGGAGGCGAGGCGTCACGGGCGTTTGAAAGCAGGTTGATCAATACCTGGGCCAGCCGTTGCGGGTCGCCTTCGACCCAGTGTTCGGGGTCGCACAGGTTGTAGAACTGCACTTCGAAATTGCGTCGGTTCAGGGCCAGCAGGCCGATGGCATCCTGAGCCACTTCGGCCAGACAGACGGGCTCGTCGCTGTGCTGATGGCTGCCGGCATGGGCAAAGCTCATCAGCGACTGGACGATGCGCGACACGCGTTTGGTCTGCTCGAGGATCTGGCCGCTGATTTCCTTCAGCTCGCCGTCTTCTTCACGTTCTTCGCGCAGGTTCTGCGCCAGGCACGCGATACCGGTGATCGGGTTGCCGATCTCATGGGCCACGCCGGCCGCCAGTCGACCGATGCTGGCCAGACGCTCGGAATGCACCAGTTTGTCCTCGAGCATCTGGGTTTCGGTCAAGTCTTCCACCAGCAACACCAGGCCACTGTTGCCCGGCGCGAGGGGTTCGTCGATCGCCGCTTTGTGCAGGTTCAACCAGCGGGTCTGGCCGTCGAGGGCCAGGTGCTGTTTGTGCAAGTGTTCGTCCGGCAGATTGATGAAGCCTTGCAGCAGTTCTTTCCATGGATCGGCAATGGTGCTCAGTCGCGAACCGACCACGCGCTGCGCAGCGATGCCGGTGAGTTCCTCCATGGCCTTGTTCCACATGAGAATTTCCTGATCCTTGGCCAGCGAGCAAACGCCCATCGGCAATTCCTGCAAGGTCTGGCGGTGATAGCGGCGCAGGGCATCGAGTTCGGCGGCCAGGCCGGTCAGGCGCGAGTGGTAATCCTCGAGGCGACTTTCGATGAAGTGAATGTCTTCGGTGACGTAGTTTTCGCCGCCGGCCTTGTAGGGCAGGAAGGTTTCGACCATGTCCTGGGCCACACTCGGGCCCATCAGGCCGGAGAGGTTGGCCTCGATGCGGTCACGCAAGCGGCGCAGGGCATAGGGTCGGCGTTCGTCGAAAGGCAGATAGAGGTCGCGCAGTGCCTGTTCCACTTCTTTCTGCGCCGCCTTTGCACCCAGTGGCTTGGCCAGTTGCGTGGCGAACTCCTGAGGCGAGGCGGCGTGCAGTTCCCGACGCTGCGGGCGGCGCACGTTATCCACGGCGCAGGCTTCGGCAGCGCTGGCTTCTTCGGTGCTGGCGTTGGTGAACAACGAGATCAGGGTGAACATCAGCACGTTGGCCGCCAGCGAGGCAATCGCCGCCATGTGCCAGCTGGTGTCGTCCAGCACGTAGATCATGTTCAGCAGCGGAATGTAGAAGCCCTGCAGATTGCCGACCAGTGGCAACAACATGGTCACCAGCCACACAAGGATCCCCGCCAGCAAGCCGGCGATGAAGCCGCGACGGTTGGCGGTCGGCCAATACAGGACCGAGAGCACGCCCGGCAGGAACTGCAACGTGGCGACGAAAGCGACAATGCCGAGGTTGGCCAGGTCCTGCTCGGCACCGAGCATCAGGTAGAAGCCGTAGCCGGCCATGATGATCGCGACGATCAGCGCCCGGCGGGTCCACTTCAGCCAGCGGTAGATGTTGCCTTCGGCCGGTGGTTGATACAGCGGCAGCACCAGGTGGTTCAAGGCCATCCCGGACAGCGCCAGCGTGGTGACGATGATCAGGCCACTGGCGGCGGACAACCCGCCGACATACGCCAGCAACGCCAAAGCCTTGCTGTTGGCGGCGATGCCGATGCCCAGGGTGAAGTATTCCGGGTTGGTGGTGGCGCCGAGCTTCAGTCCGGCCCAGAGAATCAGCGGCACCGCCAGGCTCATCAGCAGCAGGAACAGCGGCAGGCCCCAGCTCGCACTGACCAGCGAGCGCGGGTTGAGGTTTTCGGTAAAGGTCATGTGATACATGTGCGGCATCACGATCGCCGAGGCGAAGAACACCAGCAGTAGCGTACGCCACGGGCCTTCCTGCAAAGGCGTGTGCAGGGCAGCGAGCGCGGTCTGGTTTTGCAGCAACCACAACTCAAGCTGTTGCGGGCCGTCGAACACACCGTAAAGCGCATACAGCCCGACACCGCCAAGGGCGATCAGCTTGATCACCGATTCGAAGGCAATCGCGAACACCAGGCCTTCATGTTTTTCGCGGGTGGCGATGTGGCGGGAGCCGAAGAAAATCGTGAACAGCGTAATCAATGCACAGAAGCTCAGGGCCACGCGATGCTGAACCGGCTCGCGGGTGAGGATACCGATGGAGTCGGCGACCGCCTGAATCTGCAAGGCCAGCAGCGGTAATACGCCGACCAGCATGAAAATCGTGGTCAGCGCACCAGCCCAGGTGCTGCGGAAGCGGAAGGCAAACAGGTCCGCCAACGACGAAAGCTGATAAGTACGGGTGATCTTCAGGATCGGGTAGAGCAACACCGGCGCCAGCAGAAATGCTCCGGAAACCCCCAGGTAGCTGGACAAAAATCCGTAGCCGTACTGATAGGCCAGGCCCACGGTGCCGTAAAACGCCCAGGCACTGGCGTAGACGCCCAGTGATAGGGTGTAGGTCAGCGGGTGGCGAATGATCGCCCGGGGAATCATGCCCCGTTCACTGATCCAGGCCACACCGAACAGCACCGCCAGGTACGCGGCACTGATCAGGATCATCTGGGTCAGGCTAAAGCTCATCGGCATCTTTTTGGCTCTGCAGGATGAAAGTCACGACGATCAGAATCAGCCAGAGCAGATACGGGCGATACCAGGCGCCAGTGGCGTCGATCCACCAATCCATGATGGCTGGGGAAAACAGGTAAATCCCCACTACCAAAAGCAGGACCAAGCGATAGATGTACATCCCGGCCTCTCTTTTTATGCGCGTGCCCGAAAACGTGCGGCGATGGTAACGGATGGGCGCGCCACTGCAAGTGCGATCACAACAGCTGTGCCTCGGGCAGGCTCAGTGTGCGCGGGATCAACGAGGCATCCCAGTGGGCAATGCCCCAGTTCAGCACTTCCCGTGGCGTGGCATCAGTCAGTTCGGTTCCCGGGTTCTGTCCCAGCGCGCGCAGCGCCCGCAGCAACAGGGGCGTTGCCTGATCCTCGGTCAACGGCGGCGAGCGGTAGGACTTACCAAGTTTATTGCCATCAGGTTGAGTAATCAGCGGGATATGCAGATAACGCGGCTGCGGCAGACCGAGCAACTCTTGCAGGTAGAGCTGACGGGGCGTGGAGTCCAGCAGGTCGGCACCTCGAACGATATCGGTGATGCCCTGCCAGGCATCGTCCAGGACCACGGCCAATTGATAGGCGTAGAGGCCGTCGCGGCGGCGGATCACAAAATCGCCGACTTCCCGGCCCAGATGCTGGCGGTATTCGCCTTGCACCCGGTCGATGAAGTGGTACTCCAGCTCCGGAACACGCAGGCGGATGGCGGCATCGTCGATGCCATGGCCGGCATTGCGGCACAGCCCCGGATAAATCCCGTGGTACGGCGCCAGCTGTTTGCGCGAGCAGGTGCAGGCGTAGGCCAGGCCGTGATTGAACAGGCGATTGAGCACCTCGGCATAGGCATCGTGCCGCTCGCTTTGGCGAACCAGGTCGCCATCCCACTCGAAGCCATAGCTTTCCAGCGCCTTGAGAATGGCCGCCTGGGCGCCGGGTTCTTCACGGGGCGGATCAAGGTCTTCCATGCGCATCAGCCAGCGTCCGCCCACTGAGCGCGCGTCAAGGTAGGAGGCCAGTGCGGCGACCAGCGAACCGAAGTGCAGATGGCCACTAGGGGTGGGAGCGAAGCGCCCGATGTAGGGGATGTTGGCGGTCATGGATGCATTTAAAGCCAAAAAAACATCAGAAACAAAAACGGAGCGTTCGCACGCTCCGTTCTTCGTTCAAGTCGCAATTATTTGCCGACTTGCTTTTCCTTGATTTCCGCCAGGGTCTTGCAGTCGATGCACAGGTCGGCGGTAGGACGCGCTTCGAGGCGCTTGACGCCGATCTCGATGCCGCAGGATTCACACCAGCCGTACTCTTCGTCTTCGATCAACTGAAGTGTCTTGTCGATCTTCTTGATCAACTTGCGTTCGCGATCGCGGGCACGCAGTTCGAGGGCGAATTCCTCTTCCTGGCTGGCACGGTCTGCCGGGTCAGGAAAGTTGGCCGCTTCGTCCTTCATGTGGTCCACGGTCTTGTCGACACCTTCCATCAGCTCTTTCTTCCACTGATTCAGGACCTTGGTGAAGTGCTTGCGCATGGGTTCGCCCATGTACTCTTCGCCGGCTTTCTGAACATAGGGCTCGAAGCCGCTGATCGCCTGGTTTTGCTGCTTTGCTTGGGTGGACATGAAATAGACCGCCTCTACTCTTGTAATCCATCTGCGCAGGATTGCTCCATCACCGGCACCTGCTCGGCCCTGCGGCTGCAAGCGGGCGAACTTACCAGATCAACTCGGGCCGCGCTACTCCCGGATGTCGAGCTCGCGGCACAGGGTGCTTGCAAATGATGACAAACCGTTGTCTGGTGGCTCTGGAACCCTGCTCAATTATTGATTTTAGTCAATCCTTGCGCGCGCGCTCGAGTCGTTTGTGATCGGGGTTACAAGGCCTCTGACCGCTTTAGGTTCTCGCTCGTTCCTGCGCTTGGGTAGAATCGGTTTTTTCTCCGTTGAAGGAAGGCCAATGGCTCAGCCCTACAGTGCCCGCAGTCGCGCAATCGAACCTTTCCATGTCATGGCGTTGTTGGCGCGGGCCAATGAATTGCAGGCGGCCGGCCACGATGTGATCCACCTGGAAATCGGCGAGCCGGACTTCACCACCGCCGAACCGATCATCCAGGCTGGCCAGGCTGCGCTGACAGCGGGGAAAACCCGTTACACCGCCGCGCGCGGCATTCCGGAGCTGCGTGAGGCCATTTCGGGCTTTTATCAGCAGCGTTATGGTTTGAACATCGACCCGCGGCGCATCCTCATCACGCCTGGCGGGTCCGGCGCGTTGCTGCTGGCCAGCGCTTTGCTGGTCGACCCCGGTAAACACTGGCTGCTGGCGGACCCGGGCTACCCGTGTAACCGGCATTTCCTGCGGCTGGTCGAAGGCGCGGCACAACTGGTACCGGTCGGTCCGGATGTGCGTTATCAATTGACGCCTGGCCTGATCGAGCGTCATTGGGACCACGACAGCGTCGGCGCATTGGTGGCATCGCCAGCCAATCCGACCGGCACGATCCTGACCCGCGACGAGCTGGCGAAGTTGTCTGTTGCGATCAAGGAGCGCCACGGTCATCTGGTGGTCGACGAGATTTATCACGGCCTGACCTACGGCACCGATGCGGCCAGCGTGCTGGAAGTCGACGACAGTGCATTCGTTCTGAACAGTTTTTCGAAGTACTTCGGGATGACCGGTTGGCGGCTCGGATGGCTGGTGGCCCCCGACGCGGCCGTCGGTGAGCTGGAAAAGCTCGCCCAGAATCTCTACATCAGTGCACCCAGCATGGCGCAGTACGCTGCACTGGCCTGTTTCGAACCGGCAACCATCAGCATTCTCGAAGAGCGTCGCGCCGAATTTGGCCGGCGTCGGGATTACCTGCTGCCGGCCTTGCGTGAATTGGGCTTCGGCATTGCGGTGGAGCCGGAAGGAGCTTTCTACTTGTACGCCGATATCAGCAAGTTCGGCGGCGATGCCTTCGCGTTCTGTAAACACTTTCTCGAAACCGAGCATGTGGCATTCACCCCGGGGCTGGATTTCGGGCGTTATCAGGCCGGGCATCATGTGCGGTTCGCCTATACGCAAAACATCGAGCGTTTGCAGGAGGCGGTCGAGCGCATTGCCCGTGGGTTGCGGAGCTGGCAAGGCTGATGCGATTTCATCCTCCCCTCGAAGAAGGCCGCCTGATTCGTCGTTACAAGCGTTTTCTCGCCGATATCGAAACCGTTGATGGCGAATTGCTGACCATTCACTGCCCGAACACTGGCTCGATGCTCAATTGTCAGGTCGAAGGCGGGCAGGTCTGGTTCAGTCGCTCAAACGACCCGAAACGCAAGTTGCCCGGCACCTGGGAAGTCGGTGAAACCCCGCAAGGGCGGCTGTTTTGCGTGAACACCGCCCGGGCCAATGGTTTGATCGAAGAGGCGCTGCGAGCGGGCGTCATCACCGAACTGAACGGTTTTACCGGGCTCAAGCGCGAAGTGGCCTATGGTCAGGAAAACAGTCGTATCGATTTCCGCCTCGATTACCCAGAAGGGTCTGCCTACGTCGAAGTCAAAAGCGTGACCCTGGGCTTCGACGGTACGGCGGTGGCAGCGTTTCCCGATGCGGTCACCCAGCGTGGCGCCAAGCATCTGCGGGAGCTGGCGCATTTGGCCAGGGACGGTATTCGCGCGGTGCAGTTGTACTGTGTTTGCCTGACCGACATCGAGGCCGTGCGCCCGGCGCAGGAAATCGATGCGGCTTATGCTCAGGCCTTGCGTGAGGCTATCGCCTGCGGGGTCGAGGTATTGGCTTACGGTGTGCGGTTGAGCCACGAAGAAATGTTGGTCGACCGGCGTCTGGACGTGTTACCGGGTGGTTAAAGGCTGATCCAGATCCCCTGTTCATCCTCGCGGCAGGCCACGCTGGTCAAGGTTTGCCCCGCGCAAGGGCCGGCGACGCATTCGCCGTCTTCGATCAGGAACAGTGCGCCATGGGTGGCGCACTGGATCAGGCTGTTGCTGGGGTCGAGAAACTGGTCGGGATGCCACTCAAGGGCAACGCCCCGGTGCGGGCAGCGATTGATGTAGACATAAACCTGCCCGCTACGGCGCACCGCAAAAAACTTTTGGCCATTGATGTCGAACCCGCGGCTGCTGTCATTGACCAGCTCGGCACCTGCGCAAAGCAACTTCATGTCTATCCTCGGTCCCGCGGCTCGTGACCGGATATGTCCGAGCTTGAGGGGTGAATGCTATCAAATGGCTGCCTCGCCCGTGGAATCCTTTGAAGGAAGCTGCGCCAGACCCTGTCAGTACTTTTCCACAGGCAAAAAAAGACCCGGCAAGAGCCGGGTCAAATAACCGTGATTAGCCTGATGAGGAGATAATCCGAGAGTCCGAACCAAGGTCTTTTCAGAATATCGACCAGTCTCGCGACTGGTTGTGATAATCATATCGATTCTCATTACCAAGTCAACCGCTGTTTTTTGATTTCTTTGCGATTTTCCGGATTTGCGTCTGCAGGCCCCGTAATCATTGGGTTTCAGGTTGCAAGGCTTCAGAAGTATTTGTCGGATCAAATCTTGTGGCGTGTAGAGATGGCTTCCAGTTGTTTGTTCAGCGCTTCCTTGCGCTCGGCAGGAATGTCGTTCCAGTGAACGTCCATCAGGGCGCCTTCAATTGCGTACAACAACACCTTGGACGCCCGAAAACCGCGCGTGCGCACGGCCCGATAAGCATCCACCGCCCCGAGGCGACGCAAGTCCGACGCGCTATGGATGCCCACGGCATGCAGCCATTGCGCTGACGTCTTGCCAAGATTCTTCAGGTGTTGCAGTTCATCATTCATCAAGCCTCCTTGCGATGGCCGAATGGAGAGCGTGGGCAATCTTCTGAGGAGTGTAGCCATCAGTAGGAAACGCGTGATTGTTTGCTCGTTTTCGACGCAAATGCTTCTAAGAAACGAGTATTGGCAGAGCGTGAAAAATCCGCGAACGCAGTAGGAAGAGGTGGGGAGGAATCAGGAATTACGGGCGAGTATCCCTCCACAGTCCAGCGCAATCAGGGGCGCTGGACGTGTCAGTCAGCGACGTTGGTCAGCGGGTGCGATAACGCAATCGCGTGCCGAAGTTCATCGACATCAGGATTTCGTCGGCGCTGAGTTCCACCGGAAAGTAGGCGCCGGAGATTTGCGCGTGGGCCAGGCTCGCGCCTTCCAGGTTCGCTTTACTGAAATCAATGCCGCGCAAGTCGGCGGAACGGAAGTAGGCGTTGCTGAAATCCACACCGTCGGCATTCAGCTCGCGCAGGTCCAGCCCCCGGAAGTCTCCACCCGCCATGTCGATGGGACCATCCTTGGGGCGTTCACTGTTGAAGCCTCTGATGTCGTCTTTGTGCAGAAGGGCGTAAAGCGGTGTGTCGAGAAATTTCGGCTGGCTCATGTCGCATCACCTGTTGGTTTTATGACGCCAGTATAGTGCCACTATTTGGCGGCCGTGAAGCCAGCGGAGACTTCACGGCTGAAAAACTTCCTTACAGGCCCGGAAGGCGCTGACGAATTTGCGCGACAACGGTATCGAGCGTCCCGCTTTCATTAGTCTGGACGCGCTTGCTGCAGAGGATTTCTGCGGGTGTCAGCGCTTCACGGCTGGCTTGCTGGGCTGCGATAACAGCCAGGGTGGCGTCGGACGGGTCTTTCTTGTCTGCCTGGCGCACGGCCAGCCAGCTTTCGATCACGGCCTGTGGCGCATTGCAGTCGAGGATCAGGAAGGGTGTGCCCGTGGCCTCGGCCACCATTGCGGCACTGTCACGCTGATCACGCTTGAGGTAAGTGGCATCGACCACCACCGGGAAGCCCGCACGCAGGATGACGTCGGCGATTTCGTGCAGGCGGGTATAGGTCGCCGCGCTGGCGTCGGCGCTATAGATGCCGGCCTGCACATCATTCTCGACGGTTTGCTCGCCGAACAGACGCTTGCGCTCGACATCGGAGCGCAGGCGAATCGCGCCCAGGGCTTCGACCAGGCGCATGGCGACATGGCTCTTGCCGACGGCGGAAACGCCGCTGGTAATGGCCATGAAACGCGAAGGAATGGTGCTGTAGCTTTCCGCCAGGTTGGCGTAGTTGCGGTACTGGCGCAGGGTCGTGGCGCGCTGCACCGCAGTGGCTTCGGCCGGCATGCTGAACAGGGCAACCTTGGCGCGAACCAGTGCGCGGTAGGCTTTGTAGAAGTTCAGCAGTTCGAGGCCGCGATAGTCACCGGTCAGCTCCAGGTACTGGCTGATGAGGCGACGCGCCAGGCACTTCAGGCCACGATCTTCCAGGTCCATCGCCAGGAAGCCGGTGTCGGCATAAACGTCGGTAAAGCGAAACGGTTCGTTGAATTCGATGCAGTCGAAGATCACGACCTTGCCGTCGATCACGGTTGCGTTACCCAAGTGGATATCACCGTGGCATTCACGAATGAAGCCTTCGGCCTTGCGCTGGGCGAATAGCGGTTTGAGGCGTTCGAAGCTGCTTTCGGCCCAGGCTTGCAGGGCGTCGAGTTGCAGCAGGTCGGCTTTGTCGCTGAGGAACGGACGGATCTGTTCGAAGTTCTGTTGCACCGGCGCCATGACGCTGTCCGGGGTGCCGGCTTCGTGCCCGGCTGGCACTTTCGGTGCGCTGAGGTGGAAGCGGGCGATTTGCCCGGCCATCTCGTCGATGTGCGCGGTGGTCAGTTCGCCATTGGCTTGAAGGGTGCTGAGCAAGCCGGTTTGCGGGAACTGGCGCATCTTCAGTACATATTCGATGGCCGGGCCTTCACCACCCAGTTGCGGAGCCTCGGCACTGCCGGTGACGGGCAGCACTTCGAGGTACAAATCGTCGGTGAGGCGCTGGTTCAGACGCAGTTCTTCAGTGCAAAAGTGTTCGCGAGCCTCAAGGCTGGTGAAGTCGAGAAAGCCGAAATTGACCGGCTTCTTCACTTTATAGGCATAGGGGCCGGTGAGCAGTACCCAGGAAATATGGGTCTCGATGACCTGGAATCCCTCTACAGGATGCGGGTAGAGGGCAGGGTTTTGCAGGGCAGCGATCAGGGACTGGCTCACAGGCGATCCTTCAGAGACTGGGAAATTCAAGGCCGTCATTATGGCCGCAAGTCCGCTCGACGCAAACCTCGGAGCGCTCCTGTTGAGGATGAATAAAGTGCGTATAATCCGCCGCCATGACTCGTACTCGAACTCCCCGAACCCCAAAAAAACCACCCTCCAGGGGCCTGCGCCCGTGGCTGGGCTGGGCCATTAAACTCAGTCTGGTCGCCCTGGTAGTGCTGGCCGGATTCGCCGTTTACCTTGATGCAATCGTCCAGGAGAAGTTCTCCGGCAAGCGCTGGACCATCCCGGCCAAGGTTTACGCGCGCCCGCTCGAGCTGTTCGTCGGACAAAAGCTGAGCAGGGATGATTTTCTGACTGAACTCGATGCCCTGGGCTATCGCCGTGAAAGCGTGGCCAATGGTCCGGGGGCGGCGTCGGTCAACGGCAATACCGTCGATCTGAATACCCGTGGCTTCCAGTTCTATGAAGGCATGGAACAAGCGCAACCGGTGCGGGTGCGTTTTTCCGGCGATTACGTGGCCGAGTTGGCGGGGGCAAAAGGCTCGAAACTGTCGGTGGTGCGCCTGGAGCCGCTGCTGATCGGCGGCCTGTACCCGAAAAACCTCGAAGACCGGATTCTGATCAAGATCGATCAGGTGCCGCCGTATTTGCTTGAAACGCTGGTGGCGGTCGAGGACCGCGATTTTTATCATCACTTTGGTGTTTCGCCGAAGTCGATCGCCCGTGCCGTCTGGGTCAACGGTTCGTCCGGCCGCATGCGTCAGGGCGGCAGTACCCTGACTCAGCAGTTGGTCAAAAACTTCTACCTGACCAACGAGCGCAGCCTGAACCGCAAACTCACCGAAGCGATGATGGCGCTGCTGCTTGAACTGCATTACGACAAGCGCGAAATCCTTGAGGCTTACCTCAACGAAGTGTTTATCGGGCAGGACGGTCAGCGCGCGGTGCATGGTTTCGGTCTCGCCAGCCAGTTCTTCTTCAGTCAGCCGCTGGCCGAGCTCAAGTTGCATCAGGTCGCACTGCTGGTGGGCATGGTCAAGGGACCTTCTGCCTATAACCCCCGTCGTTATCCGGAGCGTGCCCTTGAGCGGCGCAACCTGGTACTCGATGTGCTGCAGGAGCAGGGCGTTGCGACTGCCGAGCAGGTTGAGGCGGCGAAGAAAATGCCGCTGGGCGTGACTAAGCGCGGCAGTCTGGCGGACAGCTCGTTCCCCGGCTTCCTCGATCTGGTCAAGCGTCAGTTGCGCGAAGACTATCGCGACGAAGACTTGACCGAAGAAGGTCTGCGGATCTTCACCAGTTTCGACCCGATCCTGCAGATGAAGGCTGAAGCCTCGGTCAACGACACCTTCAAGCGTCTGGCGGGGCGCAAGGGTTCCGATGACGTCGAAGCGGCAATGGTCGTGACCAACCCGGAGACGGGTGAAGTGCAGGCCATGATCGGCAGTCGCCAGGCCAGTTTTGCCGGGTTCAACCGGGCGCTGGATGCGGTACGGCCGATCGGCTCGCTGATCAAGCCGGCGGTTTATCTGACTGCACTGGAGAAACCAAGCCAGTACACATTGACCAGTTGGCTGTCGGACGAATCCTTCTCGGTCAAAGGCGCGGATGGTCAGGTCTGGAAACCGCAGAACTATGATCGTCGTTCTCACGGTACGGTCTTCCTCTATCAAGGCCTGGCGCACTCCTACAACCTGTCGACCGCGCGTCTTGGTTTGGCGGTCGGTGTGCCGAACGTATTGAAGACGGTGGAGCGCCTGGGGGTGTCTCGTGAGTTCCCGGCCTTCCCGTCGATGTTGCTCGGCGCTGGCGGTATGACGCCGATCGAAGTGGCGACCATGTACCAGACCCTCGCCAACGGCGGCTTCAATACGCCGATGCGCGGGATCCGAAGCGTGCTGACTGCCGAGGGCGAGCCGCTCAAGCGTTATCCGTTCCAGATTCAGCAGCGTTTCGATCCTGCTTCCATTTACCTGATCCAGAGCGCCATGCAGCGGGTGATGCGTGAAGGTACCGGCAGTTCGGTCTATAACGTGCTGCCAAGGACCCTGACCCTGGCGGGTAAGACCGGTACCAGTAACGACTCGCGGGACAGTTGGTTTGCCGGTTTCAGCCAGGACTTGCTGGCGGTGGTCTGGCTGGGTCGCGACGACAACGGCAAGACGCCATTCACCGGCGCCACCGGGGCTCTGCAGGTCTGGACCAGCTTCATGCGCAAGGCCGACCCGTTGCCGCTGGATATGCCGCAGCCGGATAATATTGTTCAGGCCTGGGTTGATTCGCGAACCGGGCAAGGTTCTGACGCCGGTTGCCCAGGTGCCGTACAGATGCCGTATATTCGCGGCAGCGAACCGCCTCCCGGCGCCGCTTGCGGTGGTGAAAACCCTGCCGAGTCGGTAATGGATTGGGTCAAGGGCTGGATGAATTAAGCAAAGAGGGTTTCAAGTGAACAAGTGGTTGATTCCAGCGGTTGCCGCCGTAGCTTTGCTCAGCGGTTGTTCTAGCGTACAACGTGGCTCGATTCCGGTTGTGGATTCCGGCACCGTCGTGTCCAACAGTGAGCGGATCTCGGCCAATGGCGGCTTCCGCCAGACGACTGTCAAGCGCCCTGCACAAGGCCAGTCGCGGACCCAGGCGATTGCGCAAGGCGACAGCGGTGTAGTGGTGATGGTGCCAGGCGCTGCAACGACTTCGACGCCGATCAGCACGACACCGATTACCCCGGGTCCGATCACGCCAGGGCCGATTGACACGCCGCCGGTCCAGTCGGCGCCGATCAATCAGGGCAGCTACAGCATGCCGTCGTCGCCAAGCGGGATTCCGTCGGCCAGTGCGGGCGGACTTTCTGCTGACGAGCAACTGGACGGTCCGGTGTTGGCCTTGCTGACCACCGCTCAACAGCAACAGACGAGCGGTGATCTCAACGGTGCTTCCTCCAGTCTCGAACGCGCCCAACGCGTTGCACCGCGTGAGCCGCAGGTGCTTTACCGTCTGGCGCAGGTGCGCATGGCTCAAGGCGATGCGGCCCAGGCCGAGCAGTTCGCTCGCCGTGGGCTGACCTTTGCCAATGGTCGGCCAGAGCTTCAGGCCAACTTGTGGGAGCTGATTGCCCAGGCGCGTGAAAAGCAGAGTGATTCCCAGGGCGCGGCACTGGCTCGTCAAAAGGCCAAGGTAACGCTGTGATGGACGCGCGCTTTCTGAAAATCGCCGATCAACTGTTGTTGATCGAGCGCGAGTTGCGGGTGCAAGGGTGGTGGGATGAAGTCTCGCCCTCTGCTGAAGCGCTTGCCAGTGTCGAGCCGTTTTCGGTCGATACACTGGATTTCGAGCAATGGCTGCAGTGGATCTTCCTGCCGCGCATGAAGATGATCCTTGAGCAGGATTTGCCGCTACCCAATGCTTCGGGCATTCAGGAAATGGCTGAAATGGTTTTTGCCGGACGCAATGTCCAGGGCAAGGATCGGCAGTTGCAGGTATTGCTCAAACAGTTTGATCAGTTGATCACAGCGTCTCGCTGAGCCAGAAGCTGCCAGCGTCCGCAGGCAGTTGTTCACAATCTCTCTCTGTTTTGTCGCCTGCTGCTAGTTAAGTGCATTCGCCTGCCAATTTTTTGCCAAAAGTTGCGCAATCGAAGCTAACACACGGCTGGTTTACGGGTTTTTTCTTGCGTTCTCATGTGCTTAGTAGAATAAAGCACGTAGACGACTTGACTTGCGAAGGACGAAACAGAAGAATCCAAAGTCCGCTGTACAGGGACTGCCAGAAGCAGACCCTCTCAGCAGATCATGAGGCGCCTATCCGCGTCGACCTGTTACACCCGCAACGCGTTACCTCGCGCTGGGTGGGAAAGGCCCGCAACACTTGGGACGATCCCAATACTTGCTCAGTCAGTGCTGACGTAGTCGGCGACCACCGTCGCTCATGCTCTGCCGAGAAGTAAACCTATTAAGACCCGTCCCATTTTTCGTGGGCGGTATTCTGGCGTTTTAGAGGTGAGCAACGTGGAGCTTTTATCTGGCGGTGAGATGCTCGTCCGCTTTTTGCGCGACGAAGGCGTCAAATATATCTACGGGTACCCGGGTGGTGCTCTTCTTCATGTTTACGATGCCCTGTTCAAAGAACCGGAAGTGACCCACATCCTGGTTCGTCACGAGCAAGCGGCTACCCATATGGCTGACGGCTACGCCCGTGCCACCGGTAAAGCCGGTGTGGTACTGGTGACTTCCGGTCCTGGCGCAACAAACGCCATCACCGGTATCGCCACCGCCTACATGGACTCCATTCCGATGGTGATCATTTCCGGCCAGGTGCCTAGCACCATGGTCGGCACCGATGCGTTCCAGGAAACCGACATGATCGGTATCTCCCGGCCGATCGTGAAGCACAGCTTCATGATCAAGCACGCGTCGGAAATCCCGGAAGTCATGAAGAAGGCGTTCTACCTGGCGCAATCCGGCCGTCCTGGCCCGGTCGTTGTCGATATCCCGAAAGACATGACCAACCCGGCCGAGAAGTTCGAATACGTCTTCCCGAAAAAAGCCAAGCTGCGTTCCTACAGCCCGGCTGTTCGCGGTCACTCCGGTCAAATCCGCAAGGCGGCAGAAATGCTCCTGGCGGCCAAGCGCCCTGTGTTGTACTCGGGCGGCGGCGTGATCCTCGGCGGTGGTTCCGCACCACTGACCGAACTGGCGAAGATGCTCAACCTGCCAGTGACCAATACCCTGATGGGCCTTGGTGGCTTCCCTGGCACCGACCGTCAGTTCATCGGCATGCTTGGCATGCACGGCAGCTACACCGCCAACCTGGCGATGCACCATGCTGACGTGATCCTCGCTGTCGGCGCGCGTTTCGACGACCGTGTCATCAACGGTGCCTCGAAGTTCTGCCCGAATGCCAAGATCATTCACATCGACATCGACCCGGCTTCGATCTCCAAGACCATCAAGGCCGATGTGCCTATCGTGGGTCCGGTCGAGAGTGTCCTGACCGAAATGGTCGCGATCCTCAAGGAAATCGGCGAGACCCCGAACAAGGAGTCCGTTGCCAGCTGGTGGAAGCAGGTTGACGAGTGGCGTGGTGATCGCGGCCTGTTCCCTTATGACAAGGGCGACGGTAGCGTCATCAAGCCGCAAACCGTGATCGAAACCCTGTGCGAAGTGACCAAGGGCGACGCCTTTGTGACCTCCGACGTGGGCCAGCACCAGATGTTTGCTGCGCAGTACTACAAGTTCAACAAACCGAACCGCTGGATCAACTCCGGTGGCCTGGGCACCATGGGCTTCGGTTTTCCGGCGGCCATGGGCATTCAGTTGAGCTACCCGGATGCCGACGTTGCCTGTGTAACGGGCGAAGGCAGTATCCAGATGAACATCCAGGAACTGTCCACCTGTCTGCAATACGGTTTGCCGGTAAAAATCGTCATTCTGAACAACGGCGTTCTGGGTATGGTTCGTCAGTGGCAGGACATGAGCTATGGCAGCCGTCACTCGCACTCCTACATGGAGTCGTTGCCTGACTTCGTCAAGCTGGCAGAAGCCTATGGTCACGTTGGCGTGCGCATCACTGAATCGAAAGATTTGAAGTCGAAGATGGAAGAAGCGTTCGCCATGAAAGATCGCCTGGTGGTGATCGATATTTCGGTCGATACCAGTGAGCACGTCTACCCGATGCAGATCAAAGACGGCTCCATGCGCGATATGTGGCTGAGCAAGACGGAGCGTACCTAATCATGCGGCACATTATTTCCTTGCTTCTGGAAAACGAACCCGGTGCTCTGTCTCGTGTGGTTGGCCTGTTCTCGCAGCGCAACTACAACATCGAAAGCCTGACCGTGGCCCCGACCGAAGACCCGACCCTGTCGCGTCTGACGCTGACCACGGTTGGTCACGATGAAGTCATCGAGCAGATCACCAAGAACCTGAACAAGCTGATCGAAGTGGTAAAACTGGTCGACCTGTCGGAGAGTGCTCACATCGAGCGCGAACTGATGCTGGTCAAGGTCAAGGCCACCGGCGCCCAGCGTGCCGAGATCAAGCGCACTACCGACATTTACCGTGGACAGATCGTCGATGTCAGCGCCAGCGTGTATACCGTTCAACTGACCGGTACCAGCGACAAGCTCGACAGCTTCATTCAGTCCATTGGCACCGCCTCGATTCTGGAAACCGTCCGTAGTGGCGTGACCGGCATTGCCCGCGGCGACAAAGTACTCAGCATCTAAACCAAATTAGCGAACGGCCTGAACGGCCTGATATAGGGGAAATTCATGAAAGTTTTCTACGATAAAGACTGCGACCTGTCGATCATCCAGGGCAAGAAAGTTGCCATCATCGGTTACGGTTCCCAGGGCCACGCTCAAGCGTGCAACCTGAAAGATTCCGGCGTTGACGTGACTGTCGGCCTGCGTAAAGGTTCGGCTACCGTTGCCAAGGCTGAAGCCCACGGCCTGAAAGTGACCGACGTTGCTTCTGCCGTTGCAGCTGCCGACCTGGTCATGATCCTGACCCCGGACGAATTCCAGTCCTCCCTGTACAAGAACGAAATCGAGCCGAACATCAAGAAAGGCGCCACCCTGGCCTTCTCCCACGGCTTCGCGATCCACTACAACCAGGTTGTGCCGCGCGCTGACCTCGACGTGATCATGATCGCGCCGAAGGCTCCAGGCCATACCGTACGTTCCGAGTTCGTGAAGGGCGGCGGTATCCCTGACCTGATCGCTATCTACCAGGACGCCTCGGGCAACGCCAAGAACGTCGCTCTGTCCTACGCTGCCGGCGTTGGCGGCGGTCGTACCGGCATCATCGAAACCACCTTCAAGGACGAGACCGAAACCGACCTGTTCGGCGAACAAGCCGTTCTGTGCGGCGGTACCGTTGAGCTGGTCAAGGCCGGTTTCGAAACTCTGGTTGAAGCTGGCTACGCGCCGGAAATGGCCTACTTCGAGTGCCTGCACGAACTGAAGCTGATCGTTGACCTCATGTACGAAGGCGGTATCGCCAACATGAACTACTCGATCTCCAACAACGCCGAATACGGCGAGTACGTGACCGGTCCGGAAGTGATCAACGCCGAATCCCGTCAGGCCATGCGCAACGCCCTGAAACGTATTCAGGACGGCGAATACGCCAAGATGTTCATCAGCGAAGGTGCTACCGGCTATCCTTCGATGACCGCCAAGCGTCGTAACAACGCCGCTCACGGTATCGAAATCATCGGCGAGCAACTGCGCTCCATGATGCCGTGGATCGGTGCCAACAAGATCGTCGACAAAGCTAAAAACTAAGTCACGCCCTTGTACGAAAAACGCGGCTTAGGCCGCGTTTTTTCGTTTGGGGGGCCGGTTCTGGTATAAAGCTGCATCGTTTGCGGCCGAACCGTCGTCCCAGACACCTGTCCAGACTTTCCACCCCGTTGCAAGGTAATGTCCATGAGCGAACGCCCCGAAGAGCCAAACCAGGCTTCTGACGCCGAAAGCCTGCTGCCCATCGATGAACATGTCGAGGAAGGGCATGACGCTGAAGGTCGTAAAGTCCGGCATCGTGGTATCTATCTTCTGCCGAATCTGTTCACCACTGCGAACCTGTTCGCAGGGTTCTATTCCATCATCAACTCGATGAGCGCCCAGGCGGCTTTGAGTGCCGGTGACTCGGCCAATGCGAGCAAGTATTTTGCGTTTGCAGCCATCGCGATCTTCGTTGCCATGGTGCTCGACGGTCTTGATGGTCGCGTGGCCCGCATGACCAATACCCAGAGCGCCTTTGGTGCCGAGTACGACTCGCTGTCGGACATGGTTGCCTTTGGTGTGGCGCCGGCATTGCTGGCCTTCGGTTGGGCCTTGGGTGACATGGGCAAGGTTGGCTGGATGGTCGCCTTCATCTATGTGGCGGGCGCGGCATTGCGTCTCGCGCGTTTCAACACTCAAGTCGGTACGGCGGACAAGCGCTACTTCATCGGCCTGGCCAGCCCTGCTGCGGCGGGTGTGGTTGCAGGCATCGTCTGGGCGTTCAGCGATTACGGTATCCAGGGGTCGAAGATGTCCTTCCTGGTTGCGCTGATGGTTGCTGCGGCCGGCATGCTGATGGTCAGCAACATCAAGTACAACAGCTTCAAGGAACTGGATTTGAAAGGCCGTGTGCCGTTCGTGGCGATCCTCGCGGTAGTGCTGGTGTTCGCGGTTGTTTTCAGTGATCCGCCGCGCATCCTGCTGTTGGTGTTTCTCGCCTATGCAGCCTCCGGCCCGGTTCAATACCTGTTACGTCTTCGCCGTAACAAGAGCGCGTAATTTCCCTCATACTCCGCAGTCTATGGGTGCATCTGTCCTCCAAAGCTGCGGAGTAACCATGCTGATCAAAGTCCCCAGAACGTCCGACTGCCATGAGTCGGACGTCACGCCTGAATCCCTCTATCTATCTCGACGCAAAGTGCTCGGCGCCACGGTTGCCGGCTTCGCTCTGGGCGGCCTGCCGCAATGGGCCAGCGCTGGCGATGCTGTGCGTTATCCGGATGTCGAGCCCGGCAAGGCGCCTGCCTGGTTCAGCGAAAAACTTCCGACCACCCGGTGGGGCGCGGTCAGCGTCAAGGATGAGGCGATCACGCCGTTCAAGGATGCGACCCACTACAACAACTTCTACGAGTTCGGCACCGACAAAGGTGATCCGGCCGCGAATGCCGGCACGCTGAAGGCGGAGCCGTGGTCGGTGGTGGTGGACGGGGAGGTGGGCAAGCCTGGGCGGTATGCGCTGGAGGACTTCATGAAACCGTATCAGCTGGAGGAGCGAGTCTACCGGCTGCGTTGCGTGGAAGCCTGGTCGATGGTCATTCCCTGGATCGGTTTTCCGCTCTCGGCCTTGCTCAAGGAGGTCGAGCCGACCTCGAAAGCCAGATTCATCCGCTTCGAAACCCTGCAGGATCCCAAAAGCATGCCGGGTCAGCGCTCCGGTTTTGCCTTGATCGACTGGCCCTATATAGAAGGGCTGCGTCTGGATGAGGCGATGAACCCATTGGCGATTCTTGCGGTGGGTATGTATGGGCGTGAGTTGCCGAATCAAAACGGCGCGCCGTTGCGGTTGGTGGTGCCTTGGAAATATGGCTTCAAGAGCATCAAGTCCATCGTGCGCATCAGTCTGGTCAGCGAGCAGCCGAAAACCACCTGGCAGAGCATTGCTGCGAATGAATATGGCTTTTATGCGAACGTGAATCCCACGGTTGATCATCCTCGCTGGACTCAGGCGCGTGAACGCCGCCTGCCCAGTGGTTTGTTCAAGCCCAATGTGCGCGACACACAAATGTTCAACGGCTACTCAGAGGAAGTCGCCTCTCTATATACGGGGCTCGACCTGAGGAAGAACTACTGATGCGCTATCCGTTTTGGCGTGTCGGTGTCTTTGTCGTGGTGCTGGTGTGGCCGCTGCTGTGGTTGTACCAGGCCTGGGAGGATGTCCTCGGGCCGGATCCGGGCAAGGTACTGGTTGATCGACTGGGTTTGGGGGCGCTTGTTCTGCTGCTTGTAACCTTAAGCATGATGCCTTTGCAGAAGCTCACCGGTTGGGCGGGGTGGAATGCCGTGCGGCGACAGTTGGGATTGTGGTGCTTTGCCTATGTGCTGCTCCACCTCAGTAGTTATTGCGCATTCATACTTGGTTTTGACTGGTCGCAGCTGGGTGTCGAGTTGCGCAAGCGGCCTTACATTATTGTCGGTGCGCTGGGCTTTCTTGGTTTGCTGGCATTGGCGGTGACTTCCAATCGATACAGTCAGCGGCGATTGGGTGTTCACTGGAAGAAGTTGCATCGCCTGGCTTATGTAATTCTCGGGCTTGGATTACTGCATATGCTCTGGATTGTGCGTGCCGACCTGAAGGAGTGGGTGATCTATGCATCTATAGGTGCATTGCTGTTAGTGCTGCGGCTACCGCCTTTGGCTCGTCGAATCCCGCGTTTAATGGCTAAAAAGGGCTCTTCTGCCAAAAAGGCGTAAATAGTGGTTGACGGCAGATTACAGGTGTCTATAATTCGCCCCACTTCCGGCGCAGTCGAAACGGAAACTCCTTGGTAAACAATGAGTTATGCAGTTTTCGGCAGCAGGTTGCTTCAGGTCATCGAAGCCAAAAGGGAGTTGAAAAAGAGGTGTTGACAGCAGCGTGTAACGCTGTAGAATTCGCCTCCCGCTGATGAGAGATCTGAAGCGCAAGTGGTTGAAGTTGAAAAGGAAACTTGGAAAACTTCTGAAAAATACCACTTGACAGCAAGTGAGG